>CAZQES010000054.1:0-23803 GCA_964591425.1 uncultured Anaerolinea sp. | reverse complement strand
TATGGTAACCCTCCCCTAAAATAGGGCCAGTGAAAAGTAGAAAACTTCTGGCAAAATAGACCCAGGAGAGATCTACATGAAGAAATCGAGGTTCACAGAAAGCCAGATCGTCAGCATCTTGAAAGAAGCAGAAGCTGGCATTTCACTGGAAGACCTGAGCCGCCAACATGGTTTTAGCAAGGCTACCTATTACAAGTGGAAAGCCCAATACGGCGGTATGGACGTGAGTGCTTTGAAGCGGCTCAAGGAGCTGGAAGAAGAAAACCGTCGCCTGAAACAGATGTATGCCGAGTTGAGCCTGGAACACAAAGCCTTGAAGCGATAGGTTCCATCACCTTACTGTTTCAACTCCGATTTTCCCTCAATCTTGGATTTGGGCTGAACAGAACGGATATGTGCTTCAAATTCTTTGAGAACGTTTCTAACTCTCATTATTATTCATAACCAGCAAGTGATAAGCAATGACCATTGCTGAATCTCTTTGTTATAGTTTTTCCCAATCTTCGCGTGAAATCCCTGCCTGTTTTAGTATTCTTGAAAGTAGATCTTTGCCTATTTCTCCCTGATGCGGATTTGGGATCGTTAAACGCAAATTTCCCTTCACCAAAAACTCGTGCTTACCGCCAGCATACGGACCCTCAAAGCCAGCTTTTTTCAATGCGCGAATGAAATCCTTGCGATTGATCGAGCCAAACGCAGGCATTAACGAGCCTCAGCGGGGATGAGATTGATCCCTGCAACAACTGGTAGTTCATGGCCCATCCGTAACCCCACCACTAGCCAATCTTCCAGAACACTTTGCAACTCTTCGCGACAGGCGTCCAATGAATCTGCATTTGCCCAGACGCCCTGAAAACCGGGAATTTCCCCATAATAGGTATGATCCTCAAGGATTTCATACTTGGCAAGTCGCATTGCCTCGTGAATGTAGGAAATCAACATGTGCTCTTCCTTTCGTCGAAAATTATACTCCGAGTTTGTATCGACAAAATTACAAAATCACTCCATCGCCAGTACATGCCTTGCGATTACCAATCGTTGAATCTCACTTGTCCCCTCACCGATGGTCATCAAGCGCGCATCGCGGTAAATTCTTTCCACGGGATAATCACTCGAATAGCCATAACCACCATGAACCTGGATAGCGTTGCGGCAGACATGTTCCGCCATTTCGGTTGCGGTTAACTTTGCCATGGCGGCTTCCTTGTTGTAGTTGCGTCCTTGCTCTTTGAGCCACGCGGCTTTGTACAGCATTGTGCGCGCAACCTCGATCTCTGTTGCCGCGTCTGCCAGCATCCATTGGATGGCTTGCTGTTCGGCGATGGGCTTGCCAAAAGCTTTACGCTCACGCGCGTAATTCACCGCGTATTCGAACGCGGCTTGCGCCAGCCCGATCGAGATCGCGCCGATTCCGATTCGTCCACCATCTAGCGTGGATAAAGTTTGTTGCAATCCTTTGCCTTCTTCACCGATCAAATTATCGAGCGGCACGCGCACATCTTCATATGTTACAGCATGAGTGGGTGAGCCGTGCAAGCCCATCTTCTTTTCGGCGGGACCGATCTTGAGTCCCGGCGTGTTCGTGGGCACCAGAATCTGACTCAACGAACGCGAGCCGCCTTTCGCGTCCGTGCGGACGAGCGTGATGATATATTCCGAGATGGACGCATTCGTGCACCACATCTTCGCGCCGTTGATTACCCACTCGCTGCCATCTTTGACCGCCTTCGTGACCACGCCTCCCTGCAGATCGGAGCCTGCTCCCGGCTCGGTGAGCGCGAGCGCGGCGAGTTTGTTTTTTCCACTGGAGACAAGCGGAAGCCATTTTGATATTAGGGATTCGCTTCCGTACAGAACAATTGGAGTTGTGCCCAACCCGTTGTGCGCGGCAATCGCCAGTGCGGTTGATCCACAACCCCAGCCGAGTTCCTCCAGTGCGATAGCCGCGCTGATCGAGTCCACGCCCGCACCGCCGTAGGATTCGGGGATGTTGAGTCCCAGCAACCCAAGCGGGCCCATCTTGCGCGTTGCCTCCCAGTTGAATTCGCTGGTCACATCCACTTCGTGCGCCTTAGGTTGTACTTCTTTGGCGACGAACTCATGGACAGTTTTTTGCCAGAGTTTTTGTTCTACAGTTAAGTCGAAGTTCATATTAAATTCCTTCAAATGACCTTTTGCATAAGTGTCTCTTGCTCAGCCACAGAATCCACAGAGCCCTTTGACCCCGCATGATTTGTCAAGCAAATCACGTTCGGGGCAGGTGGAAATGCTCTTTTTTCTGTATGTCCTCCCGTCTATTAGCGCCTAGGCGCCACTAGACGGCACGAGTGGTGTGGCGAAAATGACTTTCTCAAGAGGTCTAGAATAAGACTTTTGGAACAAAAGGAGGTAAAGAGTACAATATTAGTGTTCAACACAAGTTGACGGTGCTAAGCGTAAATCTCGTACGTTGTCTACCCAGCCTTCCATATAAGTTGAGACATCTGGAAGAAGCTCGTAATTTGCACCGAAATACGTGTTAAAGATAACGCGAAATGTATTTACGGGTGTGATGCTTTCATACAGAGTCTGGTTACCTCCGTCCGGTAGATAATAGGCGTTCAAGATCTTGACCCGGTCATTTCCCTCCATGTAGCTATGGTCACTCTGTAAAATGATGATTGGCTCAACATCTGAACTGTCTAAAAGGACCTTTACAATCTGGAGCATTTTTTTGTTTGCAAAGATAACTTGATCTCGGTAGGCGTTATGATCTTGGGGAAGCGCATCTTGAAATTGACCATCAGGAGAGAATACAAACGGCTGGTGAGTAATGAGTAAATGGGCATAGACGAATTTTCGCCCGGGCAGGGTGGGGAGAGATTCAAGGGTTTCGAGGGCAAATACCGATTGCTGGTATTGTCGATATTCGCGGCTATCCTTTGATTTACCTACTGGTATCCATGTTGCTAATGAAGGCGAAAGGTCGAGTGAAGTCAATGTTTCAAGGTACTCCATCACTGGTAAAAGGATCGTCGTCTTCAGGAACAAATATTGGAAGTTAATAGAAGCTGAACTTCCAATTATAGAATCCTTCTCAAAGACATCGAAATAATGCGTGGAATTCTTGATGTCTATAGTTGGATTTAAACTTTTGAATGTGATGGTCTGATACCCCAAGTCTCGAAAAATCTGAAATACTTTACTGTCTTGTATGAACGGGGCGTAAATCGTCGGGTTGGCAACTGCTGGGTCTATGCCGAGGGTGTCGAGAAAATTCATGTTGAGCGTAGACGACATACTTGAGTATGTAGTAAAGTAGTTCCCTTGCGTACATTGAGGGATGAAGAATCCAAGATTTTCCAGTTCGTTAATAAAATCGCTATTATCTAGATTGAATGTCTCATTGAGCACATCCTGGCGGCTGTAGGCGTCAAGCAATATGTAATAAACGTCTCGCTTGGTTGCGGTAGGGGCGAGACTCTCTGAACTTTGAGTAGGCGTGGTCAATTGATTGCGAATCGCGCTCGATTGATAGGTATTGAGGGCAATCTGCGCGAAGAGGGAGGCGATCATTAAACTCGAAATTGTATTTAGCCCTCTTCCCCATGCGCTTCCGATTTTCTTTATCCCAAAATTATAGATTCCCAACATCAAAACAATACCCCACAGCGGAAGCAAATATCGGTGCCGTCCAAACACAAACCCTGCAACTGAGCTTCCTTCAAGGACATAATAAATGTGCCCATAAGTTAAGATCATGATGAGACTGAAGCTAATCAGAGTTGCAACGGCTCTCCATGGATGAAAAAAAACGTATAGCCCGACGCTGGTTATCGCGGTAAGCAGGAGAGAGGAGATGATTGCTTGTCCAATTGACAGTGGCGTGGTTTCCCCGATGTTGAGGAGATACAATGCCAATACTGGATAAAGTCCGAACAGAATCGGGTGAAAGGGTATCGATGATAATTTTCTTATTTTCTTAAGCATTTACATCTTCCAGGGGAGGTTCGACTCTCAAGAGCAACTTTGAAGAAGGCTGAGAGGTGAACTGGAGATATTTGTTTCCAGCCATTTTCAGAATTTTTGTTCCTCGGTCAGATCAAAGTTCATTCATTCTCCATTGCATCGAAATATTCCTTCATCAGTTTGTCTGCAAGTGACGCCTGCTCTTTTGGGACGAAAATTTGTACGAGACCCAGCATGTCCATTGACGTGGGGTAATGCTGAGCAACGGATTCCTGGAAGAGTTCTGAATCGATTCCATGGGCGGCGAGATAGGCTTTGATGATATCCGCTTGCCAGCGACCTTGAATTTCAGTGAGCAGTTCCCATTTCAGTTCGTCCACGTTATCTCCAGACCAGAATAAAAAGTATTGTCCATAGCGTGCTTACGATCAACTGCCGGATTCCGATCCGTGTGGGCTTCCATCCAATGGCAGGACGGAAGATTCCCCAAAGAGTTTCTGTCCATTGTAGCAGGTAGGGGAGGAAGATCAAAGCCGGTAGAAAGCCGAGCAGGCTCAACGTCAGGGTTGAGGCGAGGTTGAAGGTGGTGTAGCGCGCGGCGCGGAATCCCAACTTCCATTGCTCGCTGCGTGCTGGGATGGTCTCCAATACGCGCTGTTCCAATCGCATGTACGCGTGGACGATGCTAGCCGCAGTCTGCACCCAGACGAGAATCCACAGCCACCAGCCGGTCGGGTCGTATCGCTCGACTCCGATCCAATAAGCGGCTGGCGCGGCAAGTGACAGCGCACCGGTGGCGAGAATTTCTACACCGGCTTGTCTTCGTTCTTCGCGGCGACTCACAAGCCACAAATACCACGCAAAAACAGGTAGGCCTGGAACTGCGAGATACAAAACGTAATGAAAGCCTTCAAGCACGAGCGCGGTGACGGACACTAACGAAACCGCGCCGTAAACAGCAACCCAAAATTTTGCGGGAGTCATCTCATCTTTTGGACGGCGGCCCGAAAAGATTTTGACCAGCACGGTCAACGGCTGGCGGAGCATGAACATACACATCGCCGCTATCACCAAATTGAAAGTGGCGTAGTTGAAATTTTTCCCGGCGAAGATGCCGATCAGCAACGGGCTGAGGATGAAGACCCACGATCCGTGATCTTGTGGAATGGCGATGTGCTTTCGGAAGAGATCGCTTTGCATGCCCGCAATTATATTCGGTTGTGAGTGTGCTAAAATCATCGGCACTAACCAGCCATGACAAGGGAAAAAATATTTGCCCTGCTGAAGATTCGCCCGGAGGAAACGCGGCTCGTGGCGTTGATGGCGGTCTTGTTCCTGTCGGTGCAGGCAGGGCAGGGGGATCGGTGAGAACGCCGCGTTCACACTATTCCTCTCGCGCTTGAACGTGGATTTTCTTCCTTACATGTACATGGGCTTGGGAGTCGTCGTGTTCATCGGTTCGATCTTGTATTCGGCGAGTTTGAGCCGCTTTCAAAATGCAAGTGTGGTGACGAATTTATTCGGGGGTATCGTCGTATTGTTCTTTGCAGAGTGGGTTGCCATCGTCTTCCTCAAACTTTCGATCTATCCGTTGCTCTGGCTGACCACGTTTGGCATGAGCGTGATCCTTGGCACGATGATCTGGACGACCGCCGGCGAAGTCTGCGACGCGCGTCAGGCAAAGCGGCTCTTTCCCCTTTTTACCAGCATGGGCATTTTGGGAAGTGTGCTCGGCAACGCGTTGACGGGCATCATCGCGAATCTTGCCGGCACCGAAAACCTGATCCTGCTCTACGCGCTTTTGCTCACCGCGGGATTCTTCGCCACCCGCATCATTGCCCGGAACTACTTCAGGCCTGAGATCATTTCACACACGGCGCGCTTCAATCCATTGGATGACGTACGGACGGGGTATGAATTTGTCTCACAATCGGGTTTGTTCAAGATCATCGCGGTCACCTCGGTCATGTATTCCGTGCTGTTCTTCGCGGTGGATTTTCCGTTCAGCGAAACATTATCGATTCAATTCGAGGGCGATGAAGCTGGCTTGGCGGGTTTCAAAGGTGCGTTCACCGGTATCACCACGCTCGTCACATTTCTCGTTTCGTTGCTTTTGGCAAATCGGCTGTACACGCGGCTTGGAATTGTAAACACCATCCTCATCATGCCGTTGACATACATGGTCGGCTTTTTGGTTTTCTACCTCTTCTTCAACATTCAAGGCGCGGTGTTTGCGAGGTTTTCCCAACTTGTCGTTCTCGGCGGGTTACTTGGAACCGCATGGAATGCATTATTCAATGTCATTCCCTCCGAGCGGCGCGGCCAGGTGTTGGCATTTAATAACGGCGTGCCGGCGCAGATCGGCGTGATCGTATCAGGCGTGCTGATCATTCTCGGCAAGCAATTTCTCGACACAAAAATTGTTTTATTGCTGGGTGCAATGATTGCGTTGCTCACCGCTTATCTCACATGGAAGATGATTCCCGCGTATGGCGAGGCGTTGGTCGACGCGTTGCGTGCCGGACGCGCAGAAGTGTTCAACGAAGACGAGGAAGTTTTTACAACGTATCAGCGCGACCCTGCGGCTGTGCAGGTCATCCTCGGCGCGCTCAACGACCCGAAAGCGTTCACGCGTCGTCTTGCGATCGAAATGCTCGCCAAGATGGACATCGTGCTTGCCATCCCCGATATGATTCCGCGCCTTGCGGACTCTGATGCAAGTGTGCGCGCCGCGGCGATAAAAGCGCTCGCACAACTTGGATCGAAATCACTGTTGAACGAGATCATGCTCGGCTTGGACGACACAGACGATTTTGTGCGCGAACAAACGCTCACGGTTCTTCCCAAACTTGAGGCTGATCCCTCTCCCGAACTGATCCGACGCCTCGAACGCTTGCTCAAAGACTCCAACGTGGAAATTCGCGCACACGCCGCGGTTGTCCTTGTTTTTTTGAATAACAATCGCCGGGCATTCAACTTGCTAGCCCGCCTGCTCAATTCAGAGAATGCCGAAAACCGGCGCATCGCTATCGACTCATACGGTCACATTTTGGACAATATCAAACCGAACTCGACGGTACGCTTCAATCCGCAGCCGGTGCTCGACGCGCTCGCCGACCCTTCCCCGCTCGTTCGACGGGAGGCGATCAAAACTGCCGCCAAATTGAATTGGGATGAGGCGGTCAAGTCCATTGCCGCGCGGCTGGCGGATGAAGATGCCGGGGTGAGGCGGATCGCGTCTGCCACGTTGAAGCAGGCTTGGGCGCACTCGCGAAGCGTCGTGATCCCCATCCTCGAATCGATGGACGGACCGCTGGTTGATTCAGCACTGGATTCGATCCCGCCCGGTGATCCCGAAATTCAAGATACGTTGCGGAGATACATTCAAGGTGAGGTGTCGAACATCCGGCACTTGCGTATGTTGCTGGCGTCCGTTCCCCACGATCATCACGGCGCCGCGACGCGCCTGCTTGAGCAAACCTTGCGAAGCCGGGAAGCGTCGAGTGAAGAACGATTGATCAAGGCGGTTGGGTTGTTCGGCAATCCGCAGGCGATGAATCTGGTGCGCAAGAGTTTGAATGCCGGCGATGCGAACGCGCGCGCCGCCGCGTTGGAAGCGCTCGAAACGCTCGGCGACAAGGAAGTGACGCGCGAGATCCTTCCGATTTTGGATCGCGGCGGCATGTTCCAAACTGATAATGAGTTGACGATGTCTCAATACGATGTAATCCTGCTCCTATTGAAGGACAAGGATTACTGGCTGCGCGCTCTTGCCGCGCGGACCGTGCCTGAGCTATCGTTGAAAGAACTCCAGCCGGTCTTGCGCGTGTTGCGGAATGACCCGGTGCAGTTCGTGAGACATTCCGTGCGCGGCGCGCTTGCACGCATGGGCAGTGAGGTAAAAATGAAAACAATGAAAACGCTTTCCACCCTCGAGCGGATTCTGCTCCTGCGGGAAATTCCAATGTTCTCGAAGCTTTCGCCGGAGGATCTGGAAAAGATCGCCGAGATCGCTCACGAGCAGTTATTCCTGAGTCGATCAACGTTATGCAGGGAAGGAGATCCCGGCAATACGTTGTTCATCATCGTCAGCGGCCGCGTGGATGTGATCATCTCAGCGGGAAAAAAGGAAAACGTCATTGCCTCGCGCGGACCGGGTGAATTCGTAGGCGAGATGGCGATCCTCGAATCGATGCCGCGTTCCGCTACGTTGAAGGCGCGCGGCGAGGTGCGCGTGCTGGTGATCGACGGCGATTCGTTCAATTCCATTCTGATGGATCGTCCTGAGGTGGCGGTCTCGGTGTTGCGGCACATGTCTGGGCGGGTACGGCAACTCAACGAAAGAATCGGCGTCAAAGCCGGTGGATAATTTTAAATTCAGGAGAAAACACGAAATGGCAAACAAGAAGAAGATCGAAGAACGGATGCAGATGTTGCAGGCACGCAAGACCGAGCAACGGACACGGTTGATCGGGCTGGGCGTGATCATTGCTGTCCTGTTATTGCTGGGTTATATGTTCCTTAATAACGGGCGATTGGAGGAACCGGACATACCCGTTTCGACGTTGCCGCCCGTGACCGAAGAACCGCTGGAAGCGGTAACGACGCAGGAGCCAGCAGTGTCTGAAAACTCTTTCCAATATGATGCGTATCCACCGATGGCGATCGATCAGGAAAAGAACTATACTGCCACGTTCAAATTGGCGAAGGGCGGCGAGTTCGTTGTTCAACTATTTGCCGATAAAGCGCCGCTTGCTGTGAATAGTTTTGTTTTCCTCGCGCGCGAAGGATTTTATGATGGCGTGATCTTCCATCGCGTGATCGAAGGCTTCATGGCGCAGGGAGGCGACCCCACGGGAACCGGTACAGGCGGTCCGGGGTATTCCTTTGCAGATGAATTCGACAGCAGTTTGACTTTTGATAAACCGGGCTTGCTTGCCATGGCAAATTCGGGACCAAACACGAATGGAAGTCAATTCTTCATTACGTTTGTACCAACCGACTGGTTGAACAATCTGCATACGATCTTCGGAGAGGTGATCGAAGGGATGGAAGTTGTGAACGCGATCACGCGTCGTGAACCCGGGTCCGCCACGCCCGGCGACGCGATCGAGACGATCACGATCACGGAAGAGTGAACTGATGTAAAAAAGAGACCCTCACATTGTGAGGGTCTCTCAATATTTGTGACTCTTATCCACAGCCTCCGCCAGACTTGTCGCGCGGAAGTTGGAGTTGGATGACCGGCTCGAATTCCAGACCTGTGTATTCGATCGGATTCGGGTCGCAGGAGGCGTAGCTATCTCCAAGTGCGGCTGGGAACAGGAATTTGAGTTGGTCCTCGCTTGCGGCGGGGAATGGCTGGAAATCATCCTCGGTTCCGAAGAACGCGATCCAGTTGTTGATGCCGCCATCGAGGATGTACACGTTGGGCACGCCCGACGCGACGAGCAACTTCCACCCCTCGGTTGCCGCGCTCTCGTCATTGCTCATGAGGACGAACACGCTGTTCGTGGGCGGCTCAGCCAAAAGGTCCGGTACGACGCGTGCCAAACCGTCTAGCGGAACGTTCGTCGCGCCGTTGATGTGGTAGAGGTTGTAATCCGATTCGGCGCGGACATCCAGCATGATGAGGTTGATCTTCTGGTTGTAGCGTGTGCTGAACAATTCGGCTGGCGAAACGTGGACGAGTCTTTGTTCGAGCGCCACGTCGGCTTTGAACGCGAAAGGTTGTTCGTTCACGGTCCGGGCGATTCGAACCGCGCTGTATTTTTCCTCCACGCTGGGCTGTCCGATAAGCACGACTCCGACTGCGAGGGCGACCAGGGTCAGCGCGCCGGCGACTCGAATCCGTGGTTCTTTGCTCAAATCTTTTTTACCAAAGATGCGCTCGAGTTGCTCCGCGCCCCAGAACATGAAGAGCGCCATCAACACTACAAGCAAGACAACCCATCCGATGGGGATACCAAACACCTGGTCGAGGGTGAGGCGGCCGTAATAACCGGAGTTGTTCCACCACTGGGTGAAATATTGTTCGGTTTCGCCGAAGAGGAACGCGCCGAAGAATCCGCCGAGCACGAAGAACATCCCGTCAATTTTGCCTGTGGATGCGGCGGCAAGCGATGTGGTAGGGCAGAATCCTCCGACGATGAAACCTACGCCCATGATCAGCCCGCCGAGTATGCCGGAGGAAAGATACGTTGGGTTCACCCAAACTTTACCGAAATCGAGTATGCCCAAGCCGACCGCGCCGAACGTCAACACCATCGCGGTGACGATGGCAGTGAACATCACTTTGAGCACGGTCAAGTCGGTGAAGTAGAACTGCGCGGCGAGTTTGCGCGAATTTCCGAAGCCAGACATTTCAAGAGTGAAACCGAATGCGAAGCCGATCAAGCCGAAGACCACGTACGTCCACGGGTTGGCGGCGCTCACGGTGAGAAATGATTCGAGCGGGAAGTTCATGGCATCCTCCTCAGTTCCAAAGTTTGCGGACGAAATAGGCGAGCGCGTACGCGCTGGCGAAAATGGCGAACATCACTGCCCACGAACCTGCGGCAAGTGTGGCGCCGCCGGAGAGCGCTTGCCCTGACGTGCATCCACGCGCCATGCGCGCGCCATAGAGGAAGATCGTCCCGCCCATAAAAGCCATCAGCCAGCGCGTGCGGTTTGAAACGTTCGGTCCTTTTGTGGTCTCGAATTTCGCGCGCCCAAAGATCATGCCGGAAGCGAAGCCGCCTAGCAACGCGCCAAAGAAGACGGGGATGATCCAGTCATCGAGGGGATTTTTTGTGCCGCCTGCGAGTTTCAGAAGATAGGGAGTCTGGTCTACGTGTTCGGGTGCGATCTGGTCTTCGACAAAAGTAACCAACCGCGTTGTGCCGCCGGAAGAGCCGAGTCCGTTGCCGGTCAGCAGCATGGCAAGGAATAGCACGAAGCCCAACGCCATGCCTCCGAAATAAGGGTGAACATAAGGCTTGGCAGACTTTGGTTTGATCATTGATGCAGTCGTCATTTTGATTCTCCTTTTTTCTTGCCGCGTTCCACTTTCTTTTCTTCATGCACTTCGACTTCTTCATAGCCTGTCACCATGGCGCGCATCGCCTCAAGAGGTGTTGCGCCGGTGGTGGTCATGTACACGTGAACAATGATGAACGTCCCGAACATCCACGCGACCAGCGAGTGGAACGGCGCAAGGAACGGAAGTCCGCCGGCGATCTCGGGATATTTTTGCACCGCCCACATGAGCATCCCAGTGATGATCTGCAGTGGAAGAAGCACATTGAGGATCATGAAGTAAGTTGCTTTTTGGATCGGATTCATTCGCTCGTTCGGTCGTTTCTCGAATGGGTGCGGTTCGCCCTTGAAGATTCCCACCGCGTAATATCTGGCTTGCAACAGTGCGTCATCGAAGAAGCCGTATGGGCGCGGGATGTACTCCCTCATCTTGCCGGAGGCAATGTGATAGAACACCGATAACAACGCGTTGACAACCAAGACAACAGCCAGCACATTGTGTATTGTCACCACGCCGCGGAAGGAGAACACGCCGAACATATCCGGTCGGTGGATGATCAAACCTGTCAGCAGAAGGATGACGATGGCGGATGTTTGCAGCCAATGCCAGAACCGGCGATAGCTGTCGTACATGTATATCCGCTCGGTTCTTTCCACGAGTTTGGGTTGCTTTCGCCCTTTCAAATATCTCACCGTCCCATGCCCGATCACGCCAAGGAGCGAACCAACGAACATCAGAGCGCCGAGCCAATCCACCCAATTCACGCGTCTCGAGCCGAACACGTACATTGCGTCATTGGCGGGGACGGGGTTATACAACACCGCTCCATGATCGTCTTTCACGATTTCACCTGACGCGTTCACGTTGTTCGCCATGTCGAAACTGGGTAATATCCCGTACGGCGCGTACTCAGATAGTTTGAGCGGTTGCGTGATGCGTGACTCGTCATTGTGGCAGTCTTTGCAGTCATTCACGGCAAAATCACCGCGTGTTACGTTGTGATTGATGCTGTACGGCTGGGTCAGACCTTCAATGCGCGGATTGCCAAGCCCGAGCGAGGCGAGTTTTGATTTCACCAACGCTTCTTTCGCAGTAGAGTCGATCCTGAGTTCGCTATCGGTTAGTGTGCCATCATTATCTGCATCGAAAGTAGAAACGATGTCTGAAGCGTATTTTCCGTTTTCAAAATATACAGCCTCAAGGTCAAAAAGTCGGACAGGTCGCTTGTTCCCATTGGCATCATCGTAGACCCAGTAATACGTGGTGATCAGGTTGTACGGTGATAGCAATTGTTTCCCGTCAATGTTCGTTCGGTTGAGCAGGACAGGCTCATAGCCGGTGACCAACGACGTGACCTGATTCGGTTCGCCGTCCACGCCGCGGCAGGTTTTGATGGGTTCGTTCGAGAGTGTTAGAACGGTCCAATCGTACGATTGAATGGCGGGGGCGTACATCTGCGGGATGTGGCACGTCTCGCACGCAACAGACGTCATGTGTGTGTCAATGTACGGGAGCCAATCGGCATGACCTTTGTCTGCATCGTGGCACGAGTCACAGCGGCGCATCGTCCCTTTGAGTTCTGGCGCGACGTTGAATTGCGCGCTTTGTCTACGGGCAAAATTATGGTCGGGTTTTTCGAGATATTCACCGATCTCCAGCGCGCGCGGGTCGTAAATGAGGTGCTCCGGATTATCGCTTTGCAATTCACTCAAGTGAGATGGATTGTTCAACGCGTAATGGCAATCGGTGCATTGCAACTGTCGTTCGGCATGGATGTCCCATGAGCGATCGAGTTCGTTCTTGCCGGTGAGATTCACACCGGAGTCTGAAATCTTCTGCGCTGAGATGACCTGCCCAGTAGTAGCAGTCTGCGGATAGTTCAAGTCGCAGGCGTTGAACGCAAGCGGCACCTCTGTTTCTGCATGAACCTCCCCGTGGCAGGTCGCGCAGTTTGAGTTTGTCGGGTCTTGGATTTTTGCAAATTCACTTTTGAGTTCGCCGGTTTCATTGAATGCCTCGGCGTTCCATGCCCATTCATTGCTTGCTTTGGTCACAATGTTCAAACCAAGGAGTGTGGCTGTGTTCGCTTCGCCAAATTCGCCCGCCTGAATTGCTTCCGCGCGGGCGGTCACATTGGGCGACTCAAGATGGCACAAGAAGCAGTTCATTTCCATGACGCCGGATGTGTTCCAATTCCAAACGGATGGAATTCCATTCTTCAAAATCGCGGATTCAGGATTCTCTTTGCTTGATTTGAGATCGGTCAGCAACGCTCCATCGCGGGACACTTCTGCTGGTCCGCCGCCGACTGCGCGCGTGCCGTTCAGCATCAGCCATTCTGCGGTGGAGAGGTCGAGACGCTCGTCGCCGGATTGTGAGAGATAGCGGTAGGTGAGTGGATCCCACTTTCCGAATATTCCTGTGCTGGCGTTGAAGTCTGCGGTAGTTTGGTAGTCGCTCAGTCCGAGATCGGAATGAAATGCGTGAGATTGGATGAACGCGGTATCGTGACATTGTCCGCAGGTTTGCATTGTAGAAACCGCGTTACCTGTTTCGAGAACGTTCACCCCGTTCGCGTCGAGGAGGGCAAAGTTTGGGTGGAGAGGCGAAGCCTGATAAGCGGGAGCAGTTTGAGGCTGGGCAAGAGCCGTCCTGATCCCCAGCGCGGTCATCGTGATCAATAATCCGACGACGATCAACAGTTTTGGCTTATTGGTGTTCATCATGGCTGGTTTTCCCTTCCGCCCCATTCGATGGGATCGCCAGGGTATCCGAGCGCTCCCCAATCCATTCGTCCGTTTTCGCCGTGACAGGATTCGCATTGCAATGCGTTCGCGGCGGGTTGCACCATGTGAGTGGTGGGCCAGAACATGTACGTGGTGGCGAAGTCGTATTGACTGCTGTACTGCAAACCGGTGATCGGCGCGGCAAGTTCGAACGCGCTATTCCAATCGAAGGTGGTCCAGAAGCCGCCCTCGCCTGCCGTTATGGGTTGAAGGAGATATTGGTTCACCACATCGTATGGTTGTTTGGCAATGTGCAATTTGAACGGGAATATTTTTGCACTTGAGTCGTTGATATCGCCTGCAGGTTTGTTGATGTAAGTAATTCCGTTCGGGTCGATCTTGTCGCCGAGCAGGTAACGATACTCGTTGTTGCCGTTGAACCAGAGATATGTGGGAGCAAAGTTTTTGTCGTAGACGAATTCACCTTTGATCTTGAGGTAGGTGAAGTGGTCGTCTTCGCGTCCCTCCTGACCGGCTTGTGACCAATCCCAAAATACTTTGGTCGGGTCTTCGAGCGCGAGGGCAGGGATATGGCAGGTCTGGCACGCAACGGAGTCGAGGTGTGTGTTCACGCGCTCATCTGCGTGTTGCTGATTGACGTGGCATTGTTCACACGATACTTGTTCTTGCGGGTCAATGGTGTAGTTATCCGCGATCATGCGCCCGAGGATCTGATGGTCTTTTGTCCAGTGACAATCGGTGCATTGCATGTTCAATTCGCCGCCCATGTGCACGTCGTTGTTCTCGGAGGGGAAGTAGAGACTCTCGTCGAGGTCGCCGTGTTTGACCCCGTTCGCGCCGCCTCCATCGAAGTGACATTTGCCGCAATTCTCGCGCGTCGGCGCGCGGACGGAGCGGGCGGCGGCGAGTAAGTCAATACCCTCTGCCGGGTTTCCATACGTGGCTTTTGCGTACGTGCCGGTCTCTGCATGGCAGGCGAGGCAGTCTACATTTTCTGGGTTTGCCAGCGCGGTTTCTTTTCCTTGCTCCCAGCCGTATCCGGCATGACAGCTCATGCATTTGTTTTCGTTGCCTTGCGACCCGATGCAAAAATTATTGATCTGGTTGATCTTGCCGATGGTAATGTTTTCATCGCGCCACGGAACATCGAACTCTTTCGATTCCCACGTCCAGTGCGTTGTGACCATAACTTGCTTAGCGGCGTCTTCGTGACATTCCAAGCAGGCGCGCGTAACATCCTGCCCCGTTTTGAATTCGCCGGTGATGATGTCCTTGTGGTCGACATGAACTGGTTTGTTCGGTAAGTAATCTCTCGGATCGGTGGAAGGTTTATTAGCACGCGGGAGGAAATAAATGATCGGGACGAGAATAATGATCACGATGCCGATCAGCCCCAAGGTCCATGAAGGGATGCGCTTTTTCATATCTGCTCCTAGGCGAGTTGATGCACGAGGCTGGCTTTTTCAGCCAAGCGGTCCCGCATAGCGGCGCGCAACAAATCCATCGCCTGAATGACTCTCTCGTCGGTGAGAAAGTAGGTGACCATTGTTCCCTGCCGTTCCGTGCGAACCAGGCCGCGTTCGCGCAAAACTTTGAGATGCCGCGAAGTGGTGGGTTGGGGAATGCCTAACTCGTTGGTCAACTCAGTGACGTTCAGCGGTTTTTCTTTGAGCGCATAGAGGATGAAAATTCGAGTCGGATCCGAAAGCGCAAAGCAAAAGTCGGCTTCTAGTTGGGTGATTTCCTGTTTCAGCGTCTGATTTACCATCTTTGCCTTCTTATATGTGCATAAACGAATATTGATCTGATAGCATAATACACCTGTGAAAAATATCACAATAGTGTGGAGTTTCCTGTGGGAGATTGCCGAATGTCATGAATCAAAAAAGAGCGACTCAAGCGAGTCGCTCTTCGGGATATCTGATTCAATTGTGCAGGCGTTGACTACGCTTACGCGTACATTCCCCAATCCAGCGCGGACGGGTCTTCCATCATCGAGAAATCCCACATATCCATGCCCATTTCGATGGTGACCGGCATGTTGAGTCCTTCCACAGCCTTGGCTTTGGTCATTTCGATCATCGCGGGACCATACGGGCAAAAGGGGGTGGTGAGGATCATCTTCAGGTGAGCGACGCCGTTGTCAACCGTGATATCGCGAACTAAACCCAGTTGGATGATATGCATCCCGATCTCGGGATCAACCACCTCGGAGAGTTTCTCTCTCGCGGGCTTAACCAATTCTGGGTTTGTTTCGTGGATCGTCCACTTGATTTCGTTGATGGTTTCTTCGGTCATATTGTCCTTTGTCATTGCGAGGAGGGCTTTGCCCGAGAAGACAATCTCCAAAACGATCGCAAGGATTGCTTCGCCGTGGCAGGCTCGTAATGACGATTAGTTCTTTCCGGCATTCACCACGTACGTACAATGTGAACTTCCGTCCAATACACATTGTACCTTTTGCGCGGGGAGTGCCAGCATTTTTGAAATAAGAGTTTGATCTACCGTGCAGACTTCAGGATGGGCAACCCCGATTTGATAATACGGGCACGAGATTTCGTGGATCTGATATTCCTTGCCTTTCTTTTCCCACTCTACGGTAAACCCTTCCTGTGCAAGCATGTCTTTCATAAAGTCCAATCGTTCTTCCATGCTTAAGCCTTGCATTTGCTCTGAATATTCTTTTGCCATCTCCTCCGCCACCTGACTGAATAACTTTGCCACCTCCGGCGCAGGCATCGACTCTTTCATCTGCGCCAACAGTTTGGTGGTCAGGCGCAGGTATTTGGTGGGGAAGTGTTCCAGTCCATCCTGCGTGAGCGAGTAGACCAAGCGCGGCCTTCCAACTCCGTGCCGTACCTCGTCCGCTTTGATCAATCCTTCCGCGGTGAGGTTGGTAAGGTGATGGCGTACCGAGATCGCATTGATACCCACAACCTCTGCAAGATCGTTGATCGTGATTCTCGGCTTGCGATGAAGGGTATCCAGAATTTTGTCTTTCGTACTTTTCATGGTGGGCAGTATAACCGCCTGTTTCCGTATTGTCAATATACTAGAAAAATATCATAAATATTGACTTTTCCTCCCAGCCCTGCTATAATGCCGCCGACTTAAGTAAAAACGCCAGCAATGGCTTAATTCTGTCAGGAGCATATCAGGCATGTCGCATCTCGAAATTAAGAATCTGCACGTCAGCATCGAAGACAAGGAAATTCTCAAAGGGGTTTCATTGATCGTAAAACAGGGCGAAGTCCACGCAATTATGGGACCGAACGGAACCGGCAAATCCACCCTGGCATATACATTGATGGGGCACCCCAGTTACGCCGTTACACAAGGTGAAGTTATTTTCAAAGGGCAAAACGTTTTGGAACTTGAGCCGGATGAACGGTCACGGCTCGGGATGTTCCTTGCGTTCCAGTATCCGGTTGCCATCCCCGGCGTTACCGTGGCGAACTTTTTACGAACAGCCCTCAACGCGCGTCGACGAGCGGAGAATCCAGAAGATAAAGGGATGCCCATCCCCGAGTTTCGAAAATTATTGAAAGAAAAAATGTCCATGCTCAAAATGGACCAGAATTTTGCGGGCCGCTATCTCAACGACGGTTTCTCGGGCGGTGAAAAGAAGCGGGCAGAGATTTTGCAAATGGCTACGTTGAAGCCTGAGATCGCTATTTTGGATGAAACAGACTCAGGGTTGGATATCGACGCGTTGCGAGTCGTGGCAGAAGGCGTCAACGCACTATCTGGACCTGAACTCGGCGTCCTTGTCATTACACATTATCAACGCTTGTTGAACTACATCAAACCGCACTTTGTTCACATCATGCTGGATGGGCGCATCGTTGAATCAGGGGGAGCCGACCTCGCGTTGCATCTTGAAGAACACGGTTACGACTGGGTGCGTGAAAAGCATGAAGAAGTCCCTGCTTAAGTAGTCATTGGACTCACTGAGAAAGATGAGAATTACAAACGGTTCTTATTTAACTCTGTGGCTGATGAATTGGAGATATCATGTCTGAAGATACCAAAATCCTCGAAGATATTGGGCAATATAAATACGGCTTCCATGACCGCGACGATAATTACGCGTTCAAATCGCAGAAAGGTTTGAACCGTGAGGTAGTGGAGCAGATTTCGCACATGAAGGAAGAGCCGCAGTGGATGCTCGACTTCCGCTTGAAAGCGCTTGACCATTTCATGAAACGACCGATGCCCAATTGGGGACCGACGCTCAAAGAGTTGGACCTCGAAAATATTTATTACTACGTCAAGCCCACCGAGAAGAGCGAAAAATCATGGGACGACGTTCCCGATGACATCAAGCGCACATTCGATAAACTCGGTGTTCCTGAAGCGGAGCGAAAATTCCTCGCAGGTTTAGGCGCGCAGTATGAATCCGAGATGGTTTACCACTCGATCCAGGAACATCTCGAGAAGCAAGGCGTGATCTTCCTTTCGATCGAAGACGGCTTGAAGAAACATCCTGATTTGTTCCGTGAATACTTCGGGACAGTGATTCCGATCGAAGACAACAAATTCGCGGCGTTGAACAGCGCGGTGTGGTCAGGCGGATCGTTCGTGTACGTGCCGAAAGGTGTGAAAGTGGATTTACCCCTCCAAGCGTATTTCCGTTTGAATACCGCAAACGTCGGTCAATTCGAACGGACGCTCATCATTGTGGATGAAGGCGCGTCGGTGCATTACGTGGAAGGTTGTACCGCGCCGCAATACACCACCGATTCGTTCCACTCCGGCGTGATCGAGATCATTGTCAAGAAAGGCGCGCGCTCACGGTACTCGACGATCCAGAACTGGTCGACCAATGTGTACAACCTTGTGACCCAGCGCGCGAAGGTTTTTGAAAACGCCTCCCATGAATGGGTGGATGCGAACATCGGCTCGAAGGTCACGATGAAATATCCCTCGTGCTACTTGATGGAACCGGGCGCGCGCGGTGAAATGCTCTCGATGGCGTTCGCAGGTCCGGGTCAGACTCAGGACGCGGGTGGCAAAATGTATCACTTCGCGCCGAATACAACCAGTAAGGTCACATCCAAGTCTATCAGCAAGAGCGGTGGACGCGCCTCGTTCCGCGGTTTGCTCAAGGTTCATAAAGGCGCGAAAGGCGTTAAATCCAACACGGTCTGCGACGCGTTGTTGCTCGATCCGCAATCCCGGTCGGATACCTACCCTTATATCGAAATCGATGAAGACGATGTGACGATCGGTCACGAAGCCTCGGTCAGCAAAGTGGGTGAGGAGCAACTGTTCTATCTCATGAGCCGCGGTCTCAGCGAGGAAGAAGCCACTACGATGGTCGTCTCTGGTTTCATCGAGCCGCTCGTGAAGGAACTGCCGATGGAGTATGCCGTTGAAATGAATCGACTCATCGCATTGCAAATGGAAGGAAGCATCGGCTAACATGCAGGAAAAACCGAAAGTTGTTGTTTCAAGAACTCGACGCGCGGACTCTGCCGCGAAAGAATTTGCCTTTGCCGAATCAGACCTTCGCGCGGGAAAAGATTCCATCGCTTCGTACCGCGCTTCCGCCTGGTCTGCGTTCAGGAAGTATTCCCTCCCCGATACGACTCAAGAGGCGTGGCGTCGCTCGGATATTCACGCGCTGCCGGTCGATAAATTCAAGTTTGCGAAAGACGGCGCGTTCAACGACCTGCCCTCCGTGCGAGAAGATTTGCTAAAGCCTCTCACCGGAAACCAACACGGCGGACAGATCGTCCTCGTCCCCGGCGGCTCGAAGATCGAACTCGATGAAACACTCGCGAAGAAAGGCGTGATCTTCACAGATTTGAAGACAGCCGAAGAAAACCATCCGGAATTGCTCGCGAAGATGATGGGCAAGACGGTCAATGTGGAAGAAGGGAAATTCGCCGCGCTGGCCGGCGCGTTCGCACAAAACGGGGTCGTGTTATACGTTCCCAAAGGCGTAACGGTTGACGAACCGTTTCATTCGGTGCTGTGGGGTCCCGGCGTGGACTTGGCTCACGTCTCGCATATCCTTGTGCTGGTAGACGAAGGCGCGTCGGTGACGTATGTCCACGAGTCCGCGTCGCCTGACGAAACAGGAGCAAACTCACTGCACGCGGGAATCGTCGAAATCCAGGTGATGCCAGGTGCGACGATGAAGTTCGTCGAGTTACAATCGTGGGGGCGTCACGTGTGGAATTTCAGCCACGAACGTGCGCGCGTCGAACGCGGCGGCAATCTCGATTGGATCTTCGGCGCGATCGGTTCGCGTCTAACAAAGAATTTTTCTGAGTTGGATCTCGCGGGCGAAGGCGCGCAGGGACGCATGTCTGGTTTTTATTTTACCGATGGTAATCAGCACCTTGATCACGACACGCAGCAGAATCACCTTGCGCCGCACACGACCAGCGATCTGCTGTTCAAAGGCGCGCTGAAAGGCAAGAGCCGTTCGGTGTGGCAGGGCATGATCTACGTTGCGCCAGGTGCGCAGAAAACGGATGGGTATCAGGCAAACAGGAATCTTGTCCTGAGCGATGCGGCACGCGCCGACTCGATCCCCGGCTTGGAAATTCTCGCGGACGATGTCCGCTGTACGCACGGCGCGACTGTTGGGAAATTGGAACAAGAGCCGTTGTTTTATCTGAAGTCGCGCGGCATTCCGCAATCGGAAGCCGAGAAGATCGTCGTCGAAGGATTTTTCGACCCGATCTTCCAACGCATTCCATTCGAAGGTGTGCGCGAACGATTTCAACAATACATCGCCGATAAAATGGCGTAACACGAATCGAGATCATTAATGGCAAAAGTAAAATCAAAAACGAAAAACAGAGCGAAAACAACGAAAGCAAAACCGGCGGCTCGTAAATCAATCAGGGTTGCAAGCCGCACGAAGCCGCGTGCTTCCACTCCGAAGGGCAGTGCAAAGACAACGCCTCGACCAAAACCGAAATCCATTGTCCTCTCGCCACCGAGCAAACCTGCTTCCGCACGGACGCGACCCGTGACGACCACGAAGGTTCGCCTGGTGAACAAACTGTATTCTTCGCGCGGCACATCCTCCGAAGACCGCAGGATGCTGAAAGGCTTGCGGCTTCCACAATACAACTACATGAAACCGCCAGGCGCGATGCACGATTTTCAAGTAGGCGATACCGTGGAAGTGTATTGCGACCACGAAAAGAATCGCGACCGTGTGCGCGGCTGGATCCGTGGCATTGTTGTACAGGTGGATAATAAACTCGTCGCGGTGCAATTCCGTTCGAACGTCTTCCTCACCGACGGCTGGATGGTCCCGGATCGCATTTTGTGGTATCCGCTGAATTCGGAGCATATGCGCCCGGTCCCCGGTAAAAAAACAGCGAAGCGCGAAGAGAAAGCGATCCCAAATTATTAGGGAGACAAGTAGACGCGTAGACAAGAAAACACGTTCAGTTTCCTTGTTTACCTGTTTACTTGTGTACTTGTTTACATGCCTTTGAACCCCTACGAAATCCGCAAAGATTTTCCCATCCTTCAGCGAAAAACGCATGATAGCGTCCCGCTGGTATATTTGGATTCGACAGCCACCTCGCAAAAGCCTCTGGCTGTGATCGAAGCGATGAACGAATATTATCGCCATTCGAACGCGAACATTCATCGCGGGGTGCATACCCTTGCCGAAGAAGCGACTGCAATGTACGAAACAGCTCGTGAGAAGATCGCCGGTTTCATCAATGCGCCGTCTACACGGCAGATCATTTACACGCGCAATACCACCGAATCCATCAACCTCGTCGCTTACACGTGGGCGCGGGCGAATCTAAAAGCGGGGGACTTGGTCATCCTCACCGAGATGGAACATCATTCCAACCTTGTACCGTGGTACATACTGCAGGATGAACGCGGGATTCAATTGGAATTCATTTCCGTGACGGAGGATGGACTGCTCGACTTCGACTCGTACAGATCGCTTCTTGCCCGGACCCCGAAACTGGTCGCTTTTACCCACATGTCTAACGTGCTGGGAACGATCAACCCCGCCGCAGACATTATCCGTATGGCGCACGCGGCTGGAGCAATCACCGTTGTGGACGCGGCGCAATCCGTACCGCACCTCAAAGTGGATGTGCAAGCACTCGACGCGGATTTTCTCGCCTTCTCTGCGCACAAGATGTGTGGACCGACCGGCATCGGCGCGTTATACGGGAAAGCAGAGTTACTCGAAGCAATGCCTCCGTTCCTTGGCGGCGGCGACATGATCAAGGAAGTAAAACTCCGTTCGTTCAAACCGAATACCCTGCCTCATAAATTCGAGGCAGGCACTCCCGCCATCGCGGAAGCCGTCGGTTTTGGCGCGGCAGTCGATTACCTGACGAAAGTCGGTATGGAGAATATCGCCGCGCACGAGCACGAGATCACGGAATACGCGCTCGAACGGCTGGAGGAAATCCCCGGCGTGAAGTTGTTCGGTCCCTCGGCGGATAAAAAAGGTGGCGTTGCCGCGTTCACGCTCGCAGGGGTGCATCCGCACGACGTCGCGCAGATTTTAGACCGCGATGGGATCGCCGTCCGCGCGGGGCATCACTGCGCACAACCGTTGCACGAAAAATTTGGAATCCCCGCCACCAGCCGCGCTTCATTTTATTTGTACAATACGAAGGATGAAGTGGATAAACTTGTGGATGGGCTTTACAAAGTCAAGGAATTGTTTGGGTAAATATCATTCGTCATTGCGAGGAGGGCTTTGCCCGACGAAGCAATCCCCACCACCGTATGGGAGATTGCTTCGCCCTTCGGGCTCGCAATAACGGGAGCGAAGCATGGACGACCTCTATCGCGAAGTCATCATCGAGCATTACAAGAATCCATCCTACCGCGGGCACCTCGACCCGCACGATGTTCAATTTGCGGATAACAATCCGTTATGCGGCGACCACATCGAGATCACGCTTCAAACCGCCGCGGATGGAACGGTCAAAGATGCGCGGTTCGATGGGCATGGGTGTGCCATTTCGCAAGCCTCCGCCGACCTGCTGGTCGAGTCAATTATCGGGAAACCACTTGAGGAAGTGAAACTATTGAACAAAGAACATATCCTCGACATGCTTGGTATCGAGTTAGGTCCTGTCCGTTTGAAGTGCGCGTTGCTGTCGCTCAAGGTCTTGAAGGCGGGTGTGTATGGGTTAGGGGAAGCGAGCGACGAACTCGTCGAGTAACCAAGGAGACAAGTACACAGGTAAACACGGAAACACCTACGCATGTTTCTCCTTGCTTACTTGGCTGACTGCATACGTTCCCCATGTTCAATTACACACAACAAATCGAAAACATCGAATACTTTGAAATTATCCCCGCCGCTGAGTTGCCGAACGGGGAAAGGCTTTTTATTGAAATCGAGGGCAGGTCGCTGGTGATCTTCAATATCGCAGGTCAATACTTTTCGATCGCGGACATTTGCTCACATGACGATGGCCCGGTAGGGGAGGGCGACCTCGAAGGATTCAACGTCGTCTGCCCGCGGCACGGCGGCGAGTTCGACGTGCGCACCGGCAAAGCCGTGCAGTTGCCCGTTGTGGAGGACATCCCCGCGTACCCTGTGCAAGTGCGCGATGGGACGATCTTTGTCGGGATACCGAAGGAGTAAGACAAAAAACGCCCTCGATAGCGAGGCGTTTCTATATTATCCGTTCCCCAATTCCTTCAATCTTTTCAAGCGCTCTGGTTCGCGCTCTGCGAGATATTCATCTTTTCTAAGTTCATCATACGCGAGGACGAAATGCGACTTTGCCTCGTCCGCTCTGCCTAGCGCAAGTAAGCATTCCCCGATCTCCTCGAAAACGTATCCGTCCGTTCCACCAGCAATCTCATTTTCTTCCTTCAACTTCATCTGGATGCACAATGCCTCCTCGATTCGGTTTAAGGAACGCAGACAGCGCGCCACCGTCCAAACAGCGATCCGCCTTTGAGCTTCGCGTCCCTGCGACCTGAAAAAGGCTTCGGCTTTCTGAAATATTTCCAACGCCGATTCATATTGCCCCAGATCGTGAAGCGACCAGCCCGTATTGTTATATAACCCAAGTTGCTACCTTGAGATGAAGGTTGACAAAAGTCCATGAGATTCAAT
>CAZQES010000053.1:0-24069 GCA_964591425.1 uncultured Anaerolinea sp. | reverse complement strand
CGTGGATGGGAATCCCGCCGGGGTAGAGGTCGCCAGCCAACTCTTTCGGAAAGAGCCGCCCTGAAATATCCGGGATCTGCGTCGCAGTGAACGCGACGACTTCATAATCCTTGTTGCCGCGGAAGAAGGTGTTGAAGTTGTGGAAGTCGCGTCCCGCCGCGCCCATGATGATGGTTTTGACTGGCATGATGCCTCCAAAGCGAAAATGTCATTGCGAGCCCGAGCGATAGCGAGCGGCGAAGCAATCCCATGCCAACAGGAGATTGCTTCGATCTTCGATCCCGCAATGACATGAATTTAAAACAAAACAGGCTGAACGCCAAGATAACGTTCAGCCTGTTTTTGGTATGACACTGAATTACATGACCTCGGGGGCTTTGATGTCTAACAACCTCAAGGCATTCGATAGTGTCTGTTTCGACGCGGCAACCAGACTCAAACGGGAATCCTTAACTTTTTCATCGTCACTTTGCAGCACCGGCACCGCATGATAGAACGAATGGAAAGCGGTAGCCAGATCGTACGCGTATTGCGCCATCACCAACGGACGATACTCGTTCGCGGCTTGTTGCACTTTAGCAGGAAATTGCGAGATCTGCTCGATGAGTTCGATCTCGTGCTTGGTCAAATCATAATCAAACGCCAACTCCCCGTGTTTACTTGTATACGTGTCTACCTGTTTACTTTTCTTGAGAATCGAATTCGCCCTCACGTGCGCGTTCTGAATGTACGGCCCCGTCCGCCCATCGAACGACAAGGCTTCATCAATGTCGAAGACGATGTCTTTGTTGTTATCTACCGCGAGCATGGAATATACCAACGCGCCGAGACCGATCTGTTCTGCGATCTTCACGCGATCACTCTCAGGGATATTCCCACTTCGTTCCGATTCAACTGCCAGCACGCGCTTGATCGCTTCATCATACACTTCTTTGAATAGCACTACTCGTCCGCGGCGTGACGACATTGCACCTTCAGGCAGGCTGACGAATCCGTAGCCGAGGTGATGACACTTCTCCGCTTGCGAAAAGCCCCACAACTTGAGAATGGCAAACGCCTGTTGTAAATGGAGCGATTGTCGAACATCCACAACATAAATGGAACGGTCAACGTGATATTTCTCGAACTTGACCTTTGCCAGTGCAAGGTCTTTCGTCAAATACAAGGTTGTGCCGTCGCGCCGGAGAATCACGTTCGTGCGATACTTCTCCTTGGTGAGCCCAAGTTTCTCGTCGATCTTTACGATCACGGCGCCACCCTGCGGACGTTCATCGTCGGCGATGCCTTTCTGAATCAACTCTTCGACAATCGCCTTCGACGGCTCATCCACTTCCGATTCGTAGAACCAGATGTCCATCTTCACATCCAATATGCGCAGAACGTCTTGTAATTCTTCCAACGCCCACTCACGCGTCACGCGCCATAACTCACGCACATGCGTGTCGCCCGCGTCATACTTGCGGTACATCTCACGGCGTTCGGCTTCATATGCTTCGCGCTGAGCGGCTTGTTCGGGTGTTTCATTCTCTTTCTTTTCCAACAAAACATTCGCTTCCACGTACAACTTCAACAGCCATTGACCGCGTTCATGCACGCCCGCTGGTTCTTGTCCCTTGTAAAACTTATCGTACATCCACAACACGGTGATTACGCCAAGCCCCAAATCGCCGGGGTATGAAGCGCGAATGGTTTCAAATCCAGCGAACTCTGTCAACCTCGCCAGCGCCTCGCCCAGGACTGTATTGCGCGCATGACCAATGTGAAAGGAATGAAGCATATTCGGCTGAGCATACTCCACCATGACGCGCTCGCCCTTCGGCGCGCCCCGCCCAAAGTCCGCGCGCGAAGCGAGCACTTCATCCACCACGCGCCGCGCATAAACGGATGTTTTGTAGTAAACGTTGAGATAGCCTTTCACCGCGTCCACGCGGCTGACGCCCTCCACGCTTCCGATCTGACCTTTGACTTGCTCTGCCAACTCCTGCGCTCTCGCCGGGACGGGGAGTTTTTTCTGTTCATCCAGCAGTTCAACGGCTGGACGAACACGCGCTTCATCTGCCGCTGTTTGGAAAAACGATGTTGAAATACCCCACTCGCCAGAGAAAGGAATCGCAGTCCACTTCAGAGGCGCGAGGGGAATCCCGTTCGTTTTGCAATACTCTTTGATTTTCTCTTCGATGAGTTGTTGTTCTTTTTCAAACATGAGCGAACCAATCCTGTGGATGATTTTGGATTATATCATTCAGATTTCGTGAGGCGGATTGGCATTCCGCCTTCGTGCGTGATACCATCCCGCAAATTTATTAAAAACAAAAAGCGGGAGCCTGCGCTCCCGCTCGACTTGAATCGGATGTCTACTTCTCCGCCGACTTCTTCGCCCTTGTCTTTTTTACAGGCTTCGCTTCAGCGGATGACGCACCACCATTTTTGTCCATACCGGAGAGTCGCTTCATCAGGCGGCTCTTCAAGCGGGCGGCTTTGTTGGCGTGGATGATGCCTTTGCCTGCGGAACGGTCCAACTGGCTGATGGCAGCCATGACCGCTTCTTTGGATTCGGGAGCGGCTTTTTCCACGTTCGCACGCGCCTGAGCCACAGCGGTGCGGGCGGAGCCACGGATGTTGCGGTTACGCAAACGGCGTTTCTCGTTCTGGCGGTTCCGTTTGATCTGGGATTGAATGTTAGCCAAGGTCTTTCCTCTTTCGTTGCTTGTTGATTTGTGTTCCTGACACAGGAGCGGTATTTTACATGAAGCCGCACGAATTGTCCAGAAAAATTATTGATCGGCTGTGACCAGCACGAAGTAACCGCCGAACAGGCTGTCGTCGGACGCCAAGTACGCGATGCCGTATTCGGTAATGGCTGAGTTGAGGATCTCGGCGCGCGTCTGCGGGTTGTTCATCCACCAGTTGAACGCGGTGACCGGATCGCTTGCCGAGGAGGGATAGCGTGCAAAGAGTTGCTCGAGCACCACCGTGGAGGTATACCCCTGCGTGCGGACGCGGGTCTGCGGTGTGGAGCCGTTTTGCCCGGTGTGACTGAAATAATTGTTGCAAAGCATGTCAACGGCATGGGCTCGCGCCGCGGCGGCGAGTCGTTGGTTCGGAGTTAGGGCGGGTACGCCGTTGGCGGTTCGTTCGGTGTTGATCAGGTTTTGCAATTGAGTAGCATACCCGGAGTTTTCCGTGAAGGCGCAGGCGCCGCTTGTAGCCGGCGTCCCTGTAACCGAAGCGCCCGAAGTGGGCAAAGGCGTCCCGGTGGGTTGACCCGGAACCGTTGGTGTGATGGGTGTGCTCGTCGGAGGCAGTGTCGGAGTCGAAGTGACGAGGTTGATGGGTATCACGAGGAGTTGCCCGGCGAAGAGTGAATTGGCATTCTCGATGTTGTTGGCTTCGATGATCGCTTCTTCGGTGCTGTTGAATTTTGCCGCGATGCCGGCGAGAGTATCGCCTAACTCGACCACGTAATCGATCTCGGTTCCGGGGCGCAGGTCTGCCGGGATGGGTGTGGGGGTGGGGAGAGGCATGCCCGGATATGGCAGGAGAAGCACAAGCCCGGGATACACGATCTGTGTGGTTGGGTCGATGCCGCCGCCGGTCTGTGGGTTGAACGGATTCAGATACAGAATCAATTTGATCCCGGTCTCGCCAAGTCCGAATTTATCCACAATCACCGCGAGGGAATCGCCTTCCACAACCGTATACGGGAACGGAGCCGACGGTGTCGCTGTGGATGTGATCGTGGAGGTCAGCGTCACCGTTGGGGTTTCAGAGGGGACGCGCGTATTTGTAGGGGTAAAGGTAACGGTCGCGGTCGGTGTATCGGTTGCAAACATGCCCGCCAGCGGCGCGTTCGATCCGCTGGTGAGCCAAACGATCAAGAGGATCACTCCCAAAACCACGAGTCCGATAGCCCCGTAACGCAGTAACGCGCCTTGCTGTTGCCTGCGTTTGCGGAAGGAGTTGAGTACATTCGATGTGTTACCCGAGGGGTTTCGATTCAGCATTTTTATTCCTTTGAAATGCGCGAACAGATGATTCTCTCACCTGAAGCGTGGGAATAATTCTACCTGAAAAAGGGAAAACAGGTAAACAGGTAGACAAGTAGGCAGGTCAATAAGTACCAATGGAAGTACAGAACTTGTTTTCGTGTGTACGTGTTTTCGTGCTTAATCTCTTCCCTGTCTACTTTTTCACGTGGTCTCTCAAATATTTCCCCGTGTACGAGTCTTTGACCTTCATAACTTGTTCGGGCGTCCCCTCGGCAAGCAATTCTCCGCCGCGGTCGCCACCCTCGGGGCCGAGATCGATGATCCAGTCCGCCACTTTGATGATGTCGAGGTTGTGCTCGATGATCAACACGGAATTACCCGAATCGACCAAACGTTGCAACACCTCGATCAACTTGTGCACGTCTGCCGCGTGGAGACCCACAGACGGTTCATCCAACACATACAACGTTCTCCCCGTTGCACGGCGCGACAGCTCCTTCGATAACTTCACGCGTTGCGCCTCGCCGCCGGAAAGCGTAGTTGCGGGTTGACCGACGCGCACGTAGCCCAGCCCCACCTCTTGAAGGAGTTTCAATTTGCTCAACATCGGCGGATAATTCTTGAACTCTTCGAGCGCATGGTCCACGGTCATATCCAGCACATCGGAGATCGAGTATTGATCTCGGAACAACACTTGCAAGGTCTCGCGGTTGAATCGTTTGCCGTGACACACATCGCACGGCACATACACATCGGGCAGGAACTGCATTTCGATCCGCAGTTCGCCTTGCCCTTGGCAGGCTTCACACCGCCCGCCGTGCACGTTGAACGAAAAACGACCGGGCTTGTACCCACGCACTTTGCTTTCAGGCAATTCTGCAAATAGTTTGCGGATCTCGTCGAATAAGCCGGTGTACGTGCCGGGGTTCGAGCGCGGCGTGCGCCCGATGGGGGATTGGTCAATGTTTATGATCTTGTCGAGGTGTTCGACGCCTTGGATCTTTTTATGCTCACCCGCTTGCGTCCGCGCGCCCATCAACTGCGCGGCGAGCGCGTTATACAAAATATCGCTCATCAAGGTGGATTTCCCCGAGCCTGAAACACCGGTGATGCACACCAGTTTGCCGAGCGGAATAACGACATCGATATTTTTTAAATTGTTTGCCGACGCGCCGACGATCTTGAGACTCTTCCCATTCCCTTCACGCCTCTTTTTCGGGACTTCGACCTGCTTTCGCCCTGAGAGATATTGCCCTGTCAGCGACTTGGGATGCGCGAGGATCTGCTTCGGGGTTCCCTTCGCGATGACTTCTCCGCCGTGTTCGCCCGCGGCAGGACCGAGATCGACCACCCAGTCTGCTTCGCGAATCGTTTCATCATCGTGTTCCACAACGAGGACAGTATTTCCCAGATCGCGCAAGCCTTTGAGCGTTTCAAGCAATCTTGAATTGTCGCGCGGATGCAAGCCGATCGAGGGTTCATCCAACACATACAAAACGCCAACAAGCCGCGAGCCGACCTGTGTTGCCAGTCGAATGCGCTGAGCCTCGCCACCGGAAAGCGTCACTGCGGAACGGTTCAAAGTCAAATAATCCAAACCGACGTTGACGAGGAAGGTCAACCGTTCGTGGATTTCCTTGATCACACGTTCGGCTATTGCTTTTTGTTTAGAGGTCAACGGCGAGTTTTTGCTCGCTATTTTCCTTACCCACTCGAGAGTCTGCAACACGGGCCAGGAGTTGGCTTCGACGATGTTGACATCGTCCACGGTCACTGCCAGCGCGGCAGGATTCAACCGTTTGCCCTTGCAACTTGGGCACGGGCGGTCGGACATGAACTCGGAAATCTTTTCGCGGATATATTCGGAGTTTGTTTCGCGGTAACGCCGCTCGAGGTTGGTAATCACGCCTTCGAACGCGCGTGAGAACTTGAATTCATTTCCGTTCGCGCTCTGGTACGTCATCTGAATTTGCTTATCACCTGTGCCATACAAAACGATCTTCAAATGTTCCTTAGACAAATCTTTCACAGGTTTGTCTAAATCTATCTTGTACGCTTTGGACGCGTTGATCAGGCTTTGCCAGTAGTAACCGCCCTCCACTTTCGGTCCGCTCCATTCCATGCTGGCGATGGCTCCCTCATTGAGAGACAGGTCGCGGTCCGGGATGATGCGGTCCGGGTCGATCTCCAATTTCGAACCGAGTCCCTGACAATCCGGGCACGCGCCTTGCGGCGTGTTGAACGAGAAGGTGCGCGGTTCGACCTCGGGAATGGTTGTTCCATGTTCGGGACAGGCGAGATGTTCGGAAAATTGAACGTCCTCTTTTTTATCAACGAGGTTGATCGTGAGATACCCCTCGCCAAATTTCAGCGCGGTCTCCACCGAATCGGTCAGGCGCGTCAGTGCGGATTTTTTGTCTTCCTTTGAACCTTCATGTGAAATGACAAGACGATCAACGACCGCTTCGATGGTGTGTTGCTTATAGCGGTCGAGTTCGATCTCATCGTCGAGCGAATGGACTGACCCATCCACGCGGGCGCGCGTGAAACCTGCTTTGCGAATCTCTTCGAAGACAGCTTGATACGTTCCTTTGCGTCCGCGTACTAATGGCGAGAGGATCAGGATGCGCGTGCCATCAGGCAGGGATTGAATCTTATCGACGATTTCCTGTGCGGACTGCCTCACCACTTCGCGCCCACAGACAGGACAATGGGGAATGCCTGCGCGCGCGAAGAGCAGACGCATGAAATCGTAGATCTCGGTGACCGTGCCGACGGTCGAACGCGGGTTGTGGCTGGTCGACTTCTGGTCAATGGATACCGCAGGGGAGAGGCCCTCGATGTAATCCACGTCGGGCTTGTCCATTTGACCGATGAACTGACGCGCGTAAGCGGAAAGCGATTCCACGTAGCGGCGCTGACCTTCGGCAAAGATCGTATCGAATGCCAGAGATGATTTGCCCGACCCGGATAAACCTGTGATCACAACGAACTTATCGCGCGGGATCTCGACGGTTATGTTTTTTAAATTGTGGACGCGTGCGCCGACCACGCGGATGGAATTGGATGCCATAAAACTCCTCAAAAATTAATTATAGCACATTTGTTTCATTAATCCGTACAGAGGATTTGATTCAAACGGCTTTGCCTCGGGACAAGCCTTCGCACGGATAAAGATTTCGCAAACTTTAATTATACAACGCCGTGCACATCGCCGTTTCAATGGAATTGAAACGTTGCATGTTATACTCCCTGCAACTTCTAAAACCCGGCGGGGTTATTATGTTCAACTCCGCCGGTAGGAATTTTCCTTGGCGGATCTGGAATTCAGTGAAGATGATATCCTGACTCGCGCGTCCATCGGCGACCGCGACGCGTTCGGGCAACTCTACGAACAGTATGTGGATCGCATCTTCAATTATGTCTACTATCGCACAGGCAATCTCCACGACGCGGAGGACCTGACCGCCCGTGTTTTTCAACGGGCGATGAACCACATCAAAAATTATCGGGACCGAGGCGTTCCATTCTCCGCATGGTTGTATCGCATCGCCCACAATCTGGTAGCCAACTGGCATCGCGACCGGAGCCGCCGGCAGGAAATCCCTCTCGATGAATTGCCGGTCCTGCCGACCAAGGGTGACCATCCGGAACGAAACCTCGTCCGTTCGCAGGAGCAAGGCGCGCTTCTCAAACTGATCCGCCGACTGCCGCCCGAACGACAAACGTTGCTCATCCTCAAGTTCGTTGAAAACCTGTCGAATGCGGAGATCGGCGAGATCATGGGTCGGAGCGAAGGTGCGGTAAAAAGTTTATATCATCGAACCTTGCTGGCTTTGCGAGACCAGCTTGGAGATCAAAATATAAATCTGGAAGGAGAGTAAACCATGTTACGAATTGTGACCGATGGCGCCGGAGATATCCTCCCTTCGTGGGGCAAGGAATACGGCATCGATATCATCCCCGTGAATATCCTCTTCGGGGAAAAATCCTACTTGCAAGGGGTCGAGTTGGACAACGAGGGCTTTTACAAAATGGTTGAAGAGCATCGGAAGATTCCGAAGACCTCCCAGCCCTCGCCTCATCAGTTCGTCGAGTTCTATCGAAAGATCGCACAAAAAGGCGACACCATCCTTTCCATTCACATCACAGCAAAACTCTCCGGCACGTACGCCTCGGCGGTTGCCGCGGCGGGGGATGTGAAGGATGAATTCAAGGTCGTGCCGGTCGATTCCGCGCTCGGCTCGCTGGGCATTGGTTTGTTATGCCGAGAAGCGCGCAAAATGGAACGCGCCGGCAAAAGCGTGGACGAGATCGTGAAATACATCGAGGGGATCAAACACAAAGTCCGCGTGATTCTCACGCTCGATACCCTCGAATATGCAAAAATGTCCGGTCGTGTAAAGACGTTACAGGCGGCGTTGGCATCGGTCTTGAATGTGAAGCCGATCGCGGTTCTGCGCGAAGGCGACCTGAGCATGGCGGAGCGCGTCCGCACGCGCAAAGCCGCGCTCGATCGCGTGATCGAAATGGCAAAAGAAGAATACGGCGACAAGCCGGTGATCCTTGCCTCCGTGCACGCGCGCGATCCAAAATCCGGTGAAGCCCTGCTCGAAGAAGCGAAGAAACACTTCAACCATAAGGAAACGATGGTGAGCGAACTCGCCATCTCGATCGCCGCAAACCTCGGACCGGGCACGGTGGGCTTGATCGTTTATCCGCTTGAGTAATAAGGGCGCGGGAAAGAATGGAACAACGTACGACACCGGATCCTGAAAACGAACTCGATGCCCTCGAAGCGCATCTCGCAGGGACGTTGAAGCCGGTCTCGCCCCCGGGCGACCTGAGTCAACGCCTGCGCAACCGCCTCCGCTTCCCGGCGCGCGAAGATATCGTTCTGCGATTTAAAGATTGGCGCAGGCTTTTCCTTGTCTTCGGCGGAGTCATGTCGGGGTTGTTATTGCTGATCACCATCGCACGCGCATTCTTCCACCTGGCGCGAAAGCAGATGTGACGATCGGTCGAATTCATCAGACCCTAAAAGTCAATGAGACTTTTAGGGTTTTTGATTTAACAGCGCATCGCACAAAGTTCGCGCTTCCGCGACCAGGTCAACATTCACGGGCAGTTTAAATTCCTCCGTGACGCGCAAGGTCAAATGGTCGGCGATCAGTTTCAAATCGGGGGAAAGAAGCGGGTCATCCCGCAGCAGTTCGAGCAGATCGATGGCGCTGACACTCGGCGGTCGAATCCGCTTTTGAGTCAAATATTCACGAATTGCGATGCCTGCCGCCCGTCTCGCACAGACTCGCGCCTGCCCCTCGTTACCGCGCGCACGCGCGAGTTCCGCGTTTTGCAGCTCGGAATCGATCTCGGATCTGGCGTCCATGTATCGAAAAATTATTCCATCACCCGATATCGGATCAACGCCCAGACCGCTTCAAAAGCGTCTATCAAACCGATCTTTTTCCCCTCCGAGTAATCACGCGGATTGAAAGAAATGGGCACCTCGTAGATGCGATATTTGCGTTTCAATATCTTCGCCGTGAACTCCGGCTCGAAATTGAATCGCTTCGAACGGATTTTCATTCCTACGATCACTTCACGTCGGAAGACTTTATAACCTGTTTCCATATCGGTCAGGATGGAATCGTACAAAATGTTGGTCATAAAAGTTAATATTTGATTTGCCACCTGATGCCAGAACATGGCGACCCGGTGAGGCGCGCCGAGGAATCGCGAACCGTAGACGACGTCGGCGCGGCCTTCTTTGATTGGGAGGAGTAAGGCAGGATAATCGCGCGGGTCATATTCGAGGTCGGCATCTTGAATTAGAAGTGTGTCGCCCCTGGCGGCGTTGATTCCGGTTACAACGGCGGCCCCTTTGCCTTGATTCTTCTCGTGGAGGATGACGCGTACCTTTTTCTTCCCATCCAATCTCCGAAGCAATTCCTGTGTCCCATCGGTGGAAGCGTCGTCAACGATGAGGATTTCTTTCGCGAGTTTGGTTGCCTGCACCCGTTTGACGATCTCCCGAATGTGGTTGACTTCGTTGTATACGGGAATGATCACTGAAAGGTTCATGATATTGATTATAGACCGGAATTCCTTGCAGGCTGGAAAGGGTGGCGTTTTTAATGCAGATGCAACTTTGCGGTTTCAGCCTGTGCTCCATTCGGCAGTATAATTCACCGCATGTGGATGAATTATTTCTCGAAGCAATCTGTTTGTGAGGCATCATGACCAACCCTCTTGGAAAAACCGCCGTCGGCACCGGTCTGTTTTCGCCGCCGCCCATCAACTCGATAGAAGACACGGGTCTCCCGGCGCTCTGGTTGCAAGACCTAACCCTTAAGATCCTCTATTCGCTGGGCTACCTCAGCGGTTTCAAGATCGCCGAAATGATCGCCCTGCCGTTCGCCGGGGTGACCGACAGCATTCTCGAATCGTTGAAGCGTGAAAAGTTGATCGAGGTCAAATCTTCGCAGGGCGGCTTGGGCGAAGGCGCGTACACCTACGGGATCACTCAGGCAGGCGTTGCGCGGGCGCGCGAAGCGTTAGAACGAAGTCAATACGCGGGTCCCGCGCCGGTGCCGTTCGAGGTGTATAACGAAGCGATACGCCGCCAGCGCGGTGGACGCGTCACCGTGACGACGCGCACGATGCGCCAAATCCTCTCGCAACTGGTTATCTCCGAAAAGACCTTCCAGAAATTGGGTCCCGCGCTGAATTCGGGCACTTCCATTTTCATGTACGGACCGCCGGGCAATGGCAAAACCAGCGTTGCACGCGCGTTTGGCAATCTTGCGTTGAGCCAGACCATGCACATTCCCTACGCGTTATATCTGGATGGTCAGGTGATCAAGGTCTACGACCAGGTGAGTCATCGCCTCGTTCCCGAAGGGGAGGCTGGTTCACCCTCGGGGACCGGCTCAACGGGCAACCTTCGCACCAGTCAGCGACGCGATCCGCGCTGGGTAAAAATTCGCCGACCGTTCGTGGTCGTCGGTGGCGAACTGACGCTCGAAGGTTTGGACTTGGTATACGATGATGTCCACAAGTTTTATGAGGCGCCTTTCCAGGTGAAAGCCAACGGCGGCATCCTTTTGATCGATGACTTCGGGCGTCAACAAGTGCGCCCGCGCGATCTGCTGAACCGCTGGATCGTCCCCCTCGAAAACCGCGTAGACTTTCTTACCCTCCACACCGGGCTCAAGATCGAGGTGCCCTTCGACGTGTTGATCGTCTTCTCGACCAACCTTCCGCCGAAAGACCTCGTGGATGAAGCCTTCCTTCGCCGTTTGCGTCATAAGATAGAAATCGGCGACCCATCGTACGAAGAGTATCGCGAAATATTCAAGCGCGTCGCCGCCGACAAAAAGGTGGAGTATAGCGATCAGGGACTGGCGTATTTACTTCAAGATTGGTACATCAAACGCAACCGTAAACTGCGCGCGTCGCATCCGCGCGACCTGTGCGACCAGATCATCGACATTTCGAGTTACCTCGGCACGCCACCCGCCATGACGCGCGAATTGCTCGACCGCGCCGCCAGCGCTTATTTTGTCGATATTTAGGCGGAATTTACCCCACGCTCATTACGGATTACGCTTCGTAGTATGATATGCGTAATCCGTAAATTATTTCTCATGCTGGAATCGCTCACTCAACCCATCATCTTCGCGCATCGCGGCGCTTCGGCGTACGCCCCGGAGAATACGCTTGCCTCCTTCGAACTTGCCATCCAACAAGGTGCAGATGCAATCGAGCTCGATGCAAAATTGTCCGCCGACGGTCACGCGATCGTGTTTCACGACCTGACCGTGAATCGCACCACCGGCGCACAAGGGCGAGTGCAGGATATGTCGCTTGCCCACCTGCGCGCGTTGGATGCGGGCAGTTCTTTCGCGAAAAAATTTCAAGGCGAAAAGATTCCCCTCCTGGAGGAAGTCTTCGAAGCGGTCGGGAAGCGCATATTCATCAATGTGGAACTGTCGAATCACGAAACCCCTGAGGATCATCTGGTCGAAACGGTATGCATGCTCGTCAAAAGATTCAACTTGCAAAAGCGGATAATGTTTTCCTCTTTCCATCCTCGCAGTCTGAGAAAAGCGGCTGGTTTGCTCCCCGATGTGCCGCGAGGATTGCTTGCCAATGACGGTTTTCGCGCCTTGTGGATACGCTCGTTCATCTTTTATTTCGGAAATTATCAGGCACTCCATCCTCACCTTTGGACGACCTCGCCGCAACAAGTGAAGCGCGTGCACCGGCTGGGGGAGGCGCGTGCATGTATTCACTGTGAACGAAGAGGCGCATATGCGTAAATTTTTCCGCTGGGGCGTGGATGGGATTTTCACGGACGATCCGCCTCTGGCGCTTCGCGTGCGTGGGGAAACAAAATGAAAAAGCGGAATCAAATTTCCCCTGAGTCTGATCGAAAGGTTCCCAGTCGAGAACGATGCGGTTGAATCTTTATTTCCGCTGGCTGATCCTGCTGACGTTTCTCGCGTCTCTGTTCGGACCTCTGCCTGCCGCGCGTGCGCAGACCCAGGCTCCGCCCACGAGTGTGCAGGCAGTGTTGGATTCGATGACGCCCGAAGAACGCGTGGGACAGTTATTCCTTGTCACATTTCGCGGCACAACTGTCGCGCCCGAGTCGCAGATCTACGATCTGATCGTCAATCAACACGTCGGAGGCATTGTCTTTTTGGCGGAGAACGACAATTTCCTCGACGCGCCTGAAACAATTTCAGCCGCGCATCGGTTGACCGAAAGTCTGCAAACTCTCGAATGGGATGCGACCGCGTCGGTTGCCAGCAATTCCTACGTTCCGTTGTTCATTGGGATATCTCAGAACGGGGACGGCTCACCTCATGACCAGATTTTAAACGGGATGACGCCCCTGCCCTCCGAGATGGCGATCGGGGCAACCTGGAATTCTGATCTCGCTGGTCAAGTCGGTGTAGTGCTGGGAAATGAATTATCGGCGCTGGGGTTCAACTTGTTGTTCGGTCCATCGCTCGATGTGGTTGAGTCCCCGAATCCGTCCGTCGATAGCGATCTGGGCTCGCGCGTGTTTGGCGGCGATCCTTTTTGGGTGGGCGAACTCGGACGCGCATTTATCGCAGGTTTGCACAACGGTAGCCAGAACAAAATGCTGGTCATCGCGAAGCATTTTCCGGGGCGCGGCAGTTCAGACCGCCTGCCCGAAGAAGAAGTTGCTACGGTTCGTAAATCGTTGGAGCAATTAAAGCAGGTAGAGTTAGCCCCGTTCTTCGCGGTGACGAATTCAACAGACCCCGCAGGCATGACGGATGGATTGCTCGTTTCACACATCCGCTATCAGGGATTTCAGGGGAACATCCGGGCAACAACCCGTCCCGTCAGTTTCGATGCCAACGCGCTTGCGGCGATCCTCGCTTTGCCGGAGTTTTCAACCTGGCGCGCCAACGGAGGTTTGATCGTCAGTGACGCGCTGGGGAGCGACGCCGTGCGTGAGTTCTATTCGCAAGGCGGCGAAAATTTTTCCGTGCGTTCGGTGGCGCGCGATGCGTTTCAAGCAGGCAATGACCTGTTGTATCTGGGTAATATTTCCTCCCGCAGTGAGGATAGCGATACCTACACCGCCACCGTGGAAATTCTGGACTTCTTCGTGCAGGAATATCGACGCGACCGTGCTTTCGCCCAGCGTGTGGATGATGCGGTTGCGCGGATTCTGGTGCAGAAGTTTCGCATGTATGATGAGTTCACGCTTTCGAATGTGTTATCGCCCACAGCAGACTTGGATCTGATCGGTGTGTCCCAGCAGGTGGTGTCGGACGTCGCGAGCCGTTCGGCAACACTGATCAGCCCGGATGCCCAAGAATTGAATGCGCTCCTGCCTTCGCCTCCCGATCTAACCGATCGCATTGTTTTTCTTACTGATACATCCACTTATCAGCAATGCAGTACATGTCCGACGCGCGACATACTCGCGGTGGATTCTTTTCAGCGCAACGTCCTTCAACTTTATGGTCAGCAGGGAAGCGGGCAGGTGTTTTCGAGTCGCTTGAACTCATTCTCATTCCGCGATGTGGAACAGTTGCTCGACGGTGAAACCGAGACCAATATCGAAAGCGCGTTGGAAAGCTCGACATGGATCGTCATTTCACTGGCGGAGGTGAGCGACGGACAACTCCTCGTACTGCGCCGCTTCTTCGCTGAACAGCCGGATTTGATTCGCAACAAGAATGTCATCCTGTTCTCATTCACTGCCCCATATTATTTAGATGCAACCGATATTTCCAAGTTGACCGCGTATTATGCGTTGTATAGTCGTCAGCCGCCCTTTGTTGATTTTGCCGCGCGGTTATTGTTTCAGCAAGTTACATTGCAAGGCGCGTCGCCGGTCTCTGTGCCAGCAGTTGGTTATGACCTGATCGTTGCAACATCACCGAACGATTCGCAGATCATTCCGCTCGCGTTGGAAGGATTCGCACCTCCGACAACTCCAGCCCCGGAGGGCGCAACAGCAGAACCGACAGCCATCCCTTCGTATCAGATCGGAGACTCGATCAACGTTCGGGCGGGTCCTCTTTTCGATCATAACAACCGCATCGTGCCCGACGGGACGATTGCCCGCTTTACCATGACCACCCGCGACGCCAGTGGTGGCATTCTGCAACAATTCGACGCGCCGACCGTGGATGGAGTTGCACGCGCGTCGTTCATTATTGACGAGCCGGGGAATGTGGAAATTCGAGTGTTCAGCGAACCCGCATTGATCTCGGAAGTCCTGCAATTCGACGCTTCCAACGCGGGTGTTGCCGTCACCGTGGTCGTGCCAGTGGTCAGCACCACACCGGTACCGGTGACTCCAACTCCGACGGAAATACCGGTCAATGATTTGATCTCACCGGAAGGTTATCCGCGCCTCGGAGCTTGGATGCTTGCCCTGCTCGCCCTGGTAGGAGGCGCCGCGCTCGTGTTCTGGGCGGCGAACAACCTGATCGCCACGCGTTGGGCGCTACGTTTCACATTGTGCGCGTTCATCGGCGGACTCGTCACATACAACTACCTCGCGCTTGGTTTCCCCGGCGCGGCGGATTGGATCGCCTCGGGCAGCGGCACATTTGGGATATTGTTTTTGGTTTTCAGCGGTGAAGTTCTAGGGATGCTTGCCGCATGGGTTTGGATGAGATGGTTCAGCGGGCAAGGGTCGCGAGCAAGCTGACCAGCAGGAGCACAGCCGCGCTCCACGCGAGTGTGGTTTCGGTTGGGCTGGCAAGATAATCAGAAACCGTTTCGGGGCGGGGTCGTCGTGCAGGAAGCGGCAAGGTGGGCGATTCACTATACCCAAGCAATGCTTTTCGGAATTCATCCACGGTTTGCGGTCGTTCATCCGGATGCAATGACATCGCCCATTGCACAGCCTTGTCTGTTCGCTGTGAAATGGAGGGATTAATTTCCCGAATGGGAGTCAGGCTTTCGGGCGAGAGGAAGCGTTTGCGCGCGTCCGCCGGGGATTCGTTGGTCAACAGGTGATACAACGTCGCGCCGAATGCGTAAATGTCCGAGCGGATATCCGTATGCACGTCGCTTCCGCCGTATTGTTCGAGCGGAGTGTATAACGCAGTGCCTTGTCCTTGAATGATGGTGATCGTCACTTCTTCGGGCGCAAGTATTTTTACCAAGCCGAAGTCCACAAGTTTGATCAATCCGTACGGCATCAATTTCAAGTTGCTCGGTTTGATGTCGCGATGGACGATGGGCGGTTGCTGGCTGTGCAGGTAGGTGAGGGCGCTGGCGATCTGGTCTCCCCATGCCAGTACTTCTTTTTCGTGCAGGAAATTATGGTTGCGTTTCGCTTCCAACATCAGGTGCCGCAGATCGTTGCCGGGCACATAATCCATGACGAGATAATCACGCGGTCCGTTCGAAAAGAAATCGGACACTTTTGGCAGGTTGGGGTGATCGAGACGCGCCAGCACGGTCGCCTCGCGCAAGAATTGCTCGCGGGCTTCCTCGCGAATTTTTTCCGGGAGCGCGCGGTCGTATTCGACTTCCTTCAGCGCGCATTCGCGTCCCTTTAAACGCGTATCGTCGGCGAGATAGATCGAGCCCATGCCGCCTTGACCGATCCGTTCACGGATGCGGTAGCGGCTGCGCAAGACCTCCCCGCTCTTGAGAGGTGGCAGCATGATTTTCCTACCTGATGAACTTTTACTTGTTCACACCGCAATTCAACGGCGGGGTGAACGGCGTTTCGCGCAAACTCATTTCGGCGTGGGTTTTGCACAGAAACGCATGTTTATGCTATATTTCAAACGCCGCTCGTCGAGCCAGACAGGCAAACTCTCGAGGAGCGGGATGCGTATTATAAACTTATTTCGATGACGTTGTCATCATTTTTTATAAAGATTCCATGACCAAATCCAATCAAGAGTATCCATTGTTGATCGCCGAAGAGGGACCTCTCAAGGGTCAGCGCTGGCAATTGAGCGACACGCTCGTGCTTGGGCGTGAATCGACTTGTGATGTCGTCGTTAACGACAGGCAGATCTCCCGCTTCCATGCACGGCTAACCCCCACGCACGAAGGAATCATGCTGGAAGACCTGGGAAGCAAGAACGGCACGTATCGCAACGGCACCATGCTCACTGCGCCAGTTGTATTGCAGGACGGCGATCATATCGCGGTGGGCATCGCCCAACAATTCCAGTTCCTTACTTCGGATGCAACCATGCCATTGCTCGAAGGCGGCAAACCGGGCAGGTTGATGATGGACCAAAAATCACGACGCGTTTGGGTGCGCCAGCAGGAACTCGAACCACCTCTTTCCGCACAGCAATTTCGATTGCTTTGGTTGTTGTACGATACGCACGGACAAGTCGTCAGCCGCCCCGATTTGGTCGCGGCAGTGTGGGGCGACGATCAATCCGCGGGGGTATCTGATCAGGCGTTGGACGCGTTGATCCGCCGCCTGCGCGACCGCCTCGCCGCGCTCGATCCTGGGCACCAGTACATCGATACTGTCCGCGGACACGGCATCCGCTTGGACAATCCGCCTTCCTAAACTTAAATCGTTAAACCCTGTTTACCTCTCGCAATACTGCGGGAGGTTTTTTATTCCCCGTAACTTTTCCCTCGCCCCGGCGACCTTTCGGATGAAACCAAAAATTTGCTCGGAGGTAAAATGTTCAAAATCAATCGGTTCACTCTTGTTTCCCTTTTGCTGGTCGGCGCGTACCTGCTCAGCGCCTGCGGCGGGACTCTCCCGCAATCGTCCAGTCCGGATGTGGCCCCCAAAGTGTTGGCGAAGGAAATCGTTTTCACCGGGATCATCGAAGCCATGAACGGAAATCAATGGGTTGTCAGCGGTCAGACGGTTACAGTCGACCCCGCGGCGACAATGGATTCGAATATTACCCTCGGCGTGATCGTCAAAGTGGAAGGCACGGTATCTGCGGACGGCACGGTCGTGGCATTGAAGGTCGAAACCTCCACTGTAACAGACGCTAACTCCAATGACGACAACTCGAACGATGTCGCAAATTCGAACGATGTCGCAAATTCGAACGACGACATTTCCAGCGGCCTCGCCAACGCGAACGACGATAACGGCAATGATGATAATTCCAATGATGCTGGCGGCGATGAAAGTGAAGTCTTCGGCGTGGTCGATTCCCTCACAGCCGACTCGGTCACGATCGGCGGCGTCGCCTATCAATTCGCAGACTTCACCGAGTTCAAAGATGCCATCGCGGTCGGTGATCAGGTGAAGATCCACGTGATCGTCAATGCGGACGGGACCTTCTCCATCCGCGAGATCGAGAAGTTGGACGATCTGGGTGACGACAATTCCAACGACGACAACGGCAACGACGACGATTCGAATTCCAACGACGATGGGAATTCAAACGACAACAACAGCAACGATGATAATTCCAACGACGACGATGGAGACGACAATTCCAACGGCAACGGCGGAAACTCCAACGACGACGATGATGATGACGATGGGAACAGCAACGACGACTAGTCGTTATAATTCCTGAACGAAGGTAGATGGCTCGTCCGGAATGTGAGTTCCGGGCGAGCTGCTCTTATCCAAGGTTATTTTTGATGAAACTTTTCTCCTCTTCGTGGTGGATACCCGTGCTATTCTTCGCGGTCTTTGTGTTCGGCATGGCGGGCGTTCAATTTTCCACGCCAGACATGCCCGATAACGACGGGTATTATCATATTCGGCTCGCCGAGATCATGCGCGAAGAGGGTTTGAAGCCAAAGTTCAACTGGCTGCCCCTGTCCATTCTCAACGAGAAAGAATATTACGATCATCACTTCTTGTTCCACGTCGCGCTCATCCCGTTCACGTTCGGCGATCTGCGGATCGGCGCGAAATTGGCGGCGGTGATCTTTGCCAGCCTCGCGTTTCTATCGGTCTGGTTTTTGTTCCATCGGCAGAAAATTTCGTATTCGTGGTTGTGGGCGATGGCTTTGCTGGGCATCTCGGACGCGTTCCTCTATCGCATGAGCATCACGCGAGCGCAATCGCTTTCACTGGCAGTTCTTGTGCTTGCATTCCTCTGGCTGTTGGAAGGCAAAAACAAACATCTGGCTGTGCTGGCATTCATCTATGTGTGGATGTACGATGCGTTCCCGCTCATGCTTGCGCTCGGTGTCTTGCATTTCCTTGCGACAGCCATGATCGAACGGCGGCTCGATTTTCGGCCACTGTTGTTCATCGGCGGTGGGATTTTTGCGGGGCTGGTGATCAACCCTTATTTTCCGCAGAATATTATTTTTTCCTACAACCACATGCTCCCAAAACTTGCCGATGCCACCTCGGTTCGTGTGGGCAACGAGTGGTTCCCGTATGAGACCAAACAACTTCTGGAAAATTCGCTTCCCGCGCTGATCGCCTTCGCCAGCGGAATTTTCGCGCTCGGGCTTTCCGACAAAAAAATGGATGTGCGCACCGCGTTCGCCCTGCTTGTCTCGCTCTTGTTCGGATTGATGCTCTTTCAAGCGCGTCGCTTCGTGGAATATTTTCCACCTTTCGCGTTGATCTTCGCCGCCTTTGCATGGACGCCTCTCCTCCCGGTTCAGGTTGGTTCGCCCTCTAATCGAATCGCGCCATCCCTGCTGGGGTTGGCGGCGATTCTCAGCATGATCGTATCCATTCCCCGTGCGCGCGAAGCGATGCGAAATTCCAAACCGTATGATCTGTACGCTGGCGCGTCCGCGTGGCTTATTGAAAATACATCCGCAGGCGAGCGCGTCTTCCAAACCGACTGGGACGATTTCCCACGCTTGTTCTTTTACAACACGCACAACACTTATCTGGTTGGGCTCGACCCGACCTACATGCAACTTTACGACCCGACCTTGTACGCGCTCTGGGTCGAGATCACCAAAGGGAACGTGGAGTCTCCCTCGCAGATCATCCTCAATAAATTCGGTTCACACTTCGTTCACACCGATTTGAACCACGGCGCGTTCCTTCGTGTGGCAGAAGAGGACGACGGTTTGCAAGAAGTCTATCGCGACGATCAGGCAGTGATCTTCGAAGTGATCGCGCAACCGTAATCGTGTCGAATGTTATACTCACACAGTCTTTCAAGGGAAACCTGTTTCGAATTTCTCGTACGGAGAATTTGGCAAATCATGTCTGAATTCAACGATTCACAGGCGCTGGCGGGCTTGCAGAATTTGGATTCGCAAGCCGTCGGCGCGATCTATGATCAGTATTTTTCCGAGGTCTATCGTTACGTCCGTTACCGCGTGGACGACGATTCGTTAGCCGAAGACCTCGCAAGCGATGTGTTCACGCGTTTGCTCGAAGCCGCAAACAAACGGCAGGGTCCGCAAACCAGTTTGAAGGGCTGGTTGATCGCCACTGCCTCGAACGCGGTCAACGACCATTTGCGAAAACAATATCGGCGCCCCGAAGCGGAGTTATCCGAGTCGTTGCCCGATGAAAACCCCGGTGTACCAGCGGAGGTGGATGCGCGCGAAGAAAAGAAAATTGTGCAAGCGGCGTATGCCCGCCTGACAGACGAACAACAACACGTGTTAGCCCTGCGTTTTGGTCAGGGATATTCTCTCGAAGAGACCGCCGTACATTTGAAAAAGAAAGTGAATGCGATCAAGGCTCTCCAATTCCGCGCACTGGCTTCGCTCCAGCGACAGATCGGGGAGGTGGCTCATGAATAATTTATACGATACGCTTGAAACTTGCCTGATGCAGATCGAAAACGGCGCGGAGATCGAGTCCGTCCTGCAAAACTATCCCGACCTCGCCGATGAATTGCGCCCGATCCTTGAAGCCTCGCTCGGTGCAAAGAAATTATCCGCGCCTGAACCTTCGGCTGATGTAGTGCGAAAGAATCGCGCGAAGATTCTTCAACGCGCGGCGGAATTGCGCGAATCAAAAGTGATGCCAGCCGTCCGTTTGAATTGGTGGGTCCCGTTGCGCAGGCTCGTTTCCACTCTGTCGATTCTCGTGCTTGTGTTTGCCAGCGGCACGAGTCTGGTTGGCGCGGCATCCACTTCCTTGCCCGGTGAAAATTTATATCCCGTCAAACGTTCGTGGGAGAGTTTGCAGTTGCTATTCACGTTCAATGCCAAATTCCGCGAAGCGCTGGAGGTGGAACACGAAAACGAACGGATCGAAGAATTGCGCGAACTGTTGGCAGACGGACGCTCCGCCGAAGTGACGTTCAGCGGACTCGTCACGCGTCAAACCGACTCGGGTTGGCTGGTCGCGGGAGTCCCGGTCGTTATCTCGCCTCAAACGGAATTGCCGGCACAGCCACTGCCGGAGAATTCTGCCGTGCGCGTGGTCGGATCCACACAATCAGATGGTTCGGTGCTGGCAACGAGCATCGAGTTGCTTCCGCCGGGGTCGAGCCTGCCCGAAGAGGAGGATGAACCCGGTCGAGAGGATGATTCGCAAAACGAAAACGACTCAATTCCCGAATCCGGAGAAGACGCGCCGGAGTTCGTCGCAACCGAGTCTCCCGAGGCGGATAACATCAAGTTCGATGGAACGCTGGATATCTTGAACGAGGATTTTTGGACCATCAACGGCGTCCCGTCCGATGTGAGCACTGCAGAAATTATTGGGACTCCCTCGGTAGGCGCGGCGGTCACCGTGGAGGGATTCTTCAATGAGCGCGGCGAGTTCGTCGTGACGAAGATAAAATTCGAGGAAGAAGAATCGAACAGCGGCGGTTCGAATTCAAACGACGACAACAGCGGCGACAATGACAATAACGATAACGTGAACGACAACAGTAATGACAACAGCAACAATAACGACAACGACGACGAGAATGAAAACGACGATGATTGAGCGATCTGCGGAGGCAACCCCTCCGCAGAAATTTTTAATGGCATGGTCTTCTCAAAGTCGCTTGTCGAGTTCACGGTTTTGGGAATGATCTTAACGCGAATGCCGCGAACGAAGCGAAAAGCGCGAATTTTTTAAACTTTTTCGCGAAATTCGCCCAATTTGCGTAATTTGTACTGAGCTTGTCGAAGTATTCGCGTTAAAAATCTCGGACTTTGAGATAGCCATATTTTTAATGGGGACGTGACTTGTAATCTGTTATAAAATCGGGTACATTAAGCGCTAGCACGTTCGTTCTATTTTCTTTAGGAGAGACTCATGACCGACTCAGGTTTTTATCTTGGGCGCGCGTACGACCCGAAGACTCAGAAATTAACCGCGAAGAATATTCAGTACGACCCAGCCGACCTCACGACTCATGCGGTGGTGACAGGCATGACCGGCTCCGGCAAGACCGGTTTATGCGTTGCGTTGCTCGAAGAAGCCGCGTTGCAGGGAATCCCCGCCATCATCATCGACCCGAAGGGTGACCTCACCAATTTGGTTTTGCATTTCCCCGAACTTGCCCCGCAAGATTTTCAACCGTGGATCGATTCAGATTTGGCGCGCCGTTCGGGTAAAACTCTTGAACAGGTCGCTACCGACGCGTCGACATCATGGCGCAACGGATTGAAAGAGTGGGGGATGACACAAGAACGAGTACTTGCATTGAAGAACTCCGTGCAGTTTGCAGTTTTTACGCCGGGTTCCGATTCGGGAATCCCTGTCAGCGTGTTGTCGTCCCTCGCCGCGCCTGTAATCTCATGGCAGGAGAATCGCGAGGTCCTGCGCGAGAGAATCGCAAGTACGGTCACGGCATTGCTGGGGCTCGTCGGAATCGAGGATATTGATCCGCTTCGTTCACGCGAACACATTTTGCTCTCCAACATTTTCGAAAATGCATGGAGTCAGGGCAAGGATGTCGAACTGACCGAACTGATCCTGCAAACGCAGACCCCGCCCTTCGATAAACTCGGCGCTTTTCCCGTAGATACATTCTTCCCTGCAAAGGACCGCATGGAATTGGCGATGGTACTGAATAACATCCTCGCCGCACCCGCATTCGAAACCTGGCGCGAAGGTCAGTCTCTCGATATCAATTCGTTGTTATTCACCGAGGAAGGCAAGCCTCGTCACAGCATTTTTTATCTTGCGCATTTGTCAGACGCGGAACGCATGTTTTTTGTCACGCTGTTGTTCTCTGCCGTCGAAACGTGGATGCGCACCCAAAGCGGCGCAACATCCCTGCGCGCGCTGCTCTACATGGACGAAATTTTCGGTTATCTCCCTCCCCAGCGGAATCCACCTTCCAAGCAGCCGTTGCTTCGCATGTTGAAACAAGCGCGCGCGTTCGGTTTGGGTTTATTGCTCGCCACGCAAAACCCAGTCGACGTGGATTACAAAGGACTCTCCAATGCCGGGACGTGGTTCATTGGCAAATTGCAAACCGAACAGGATAAAAATCGCCTGCTCGACGGACTCGAAAGCGCGGCAGGCGGCGTTACGCGCAACGTGTTCGATAAACTGATCTCTACACTTGGCAAGCGCGTGTTCGTTTTGCATAATGTTCACTCCAAATCACCGGAGTTGTTGCAAACACGGTGGGTGATGAATTTCCTCGCGGGACCCATTACGCGGACTCAGATTCCCGCCTTGAATCAACTTGCCAACGCGACATTGACGGTTCTTTCGAAATTTCGACCTGCCTCGCCCGTCTCCTCCGTTGCCGCGCCTCAGCCAGCATCTTCGCCGTCTTTCATGGCAACTGCACCCCAAAGACCGGCCCCGTCTGTGCAGAGTGCCCCATCTTCGGGTTCTCAATTCTCCTCCACGAAACCCTCACTTCCATCAACGATCCGCGAATTCTTCCTCCCACAGAACCTTAGCCTCCCAGAAGCCTTCAAAGCCGCGAATCAATCCGCGCCCTCTGAAGCGATGATCGAAAGCGTGGTTTACAAACCAGCATTGCTGGCTTCTGCACAAATCCGAATCCTTGACCGTAAACTCGGCGTGGATAGTGAAGTCACGCGCAAGGCGGTTGTTTCCACGCTCGAAAAGCGCGGGACAGTCCGCTGGGAGGATCACGTGACGACCGGCAAGCCCTTGAATAACGTGGACACCACTCCCGCGCCCTCCGCAAAATTCAGCACGGTCGACGCGCCCCTGAACGATTCGAAACTGATGACCGCCCTGCAAAAAGATTTCACCGATTGGGTGTTCCGCAATTCATCCGTCACGGCGAGGGCGAATCAGGCGTTGAAGGTGTTTGCCGGTCCCGACGTGACCCAAGCGGAATTCATGACCGCCTGCGCCGATGCGGCGCGCGCGTTGCGCGATAAGGAATTCGAAAAACTTGCCGCAAAATTAGACCGGCAGATCGCCACGCTCGAAGATAAACTCAGCCGCGAAGAGCGTGAACTTCGCCAGGATGAAGCCGAACTCGCCCAACGCAAGATGGAAGCCATGGGCACGCACGCTGAAAATGTTTTGGGTGTGTTCCTCGGCAGTCGCAGTACGCGAAAATTATCATCCTCGCTCACCAAGCATCGCATGACCGAGCAAGCGAAAGCGGATGTAGACGAATCGATCGAAGCGATTGCCCAGTTCAAAGCCCAGCTGGCGGAATTGGATAAAGAGCGTTTGCGCCTCGCGGAAGAAGTCAATGCGCGCTGGGGCGGTGTGGTGAACCAAGTGCAGGAAGTGGTC
>CAZQES010000052.1:0-24352 GCA_964591425.1 uncultured Anaerolinea sp. | reverse complement strand
GCCTGCGGACAGTTTCCTCCGCGGACGAAAACCCCCAAATGGCATGAAGCGCTTGCGCGAATTGGGAGTACTCCATCAATAGCGGATCGCCGCACATGAATGTCCAGATTTCAACGGAAACACCTGATCGAGTTTGTTCATGGATCAGCCCGCCCGCGGAAAATACGGCATCGTCGAGATGAGGGGAAAGATAAATCCACCGCATGATGCAATTTAACCATAGATTTTGAGATGCGAGTGCAATTGATTTCTTTTGCGCCCTCAAGTAAACTCGGAATGAGGCAGAAATGCAGGAACGGCGCAAACAACCCCGTAAAAACCTGATGTCTTATTCGCAGGTATTCGATCTGTATGCAGGCAGGCTGGTCGGCTATCTCGGTGATCTAAACCTGTTGGGCGCAATGGTGATCGGCGACCAGCCGATGAACATCGGTGAAAATTTAACCGTCTCGATCCAACTTCCCGAACTGACCGAAACTGCCGCCACGCGGCTGGCTTTGCCGGTACGCGTGGCATGGTGCCAGCCCGACCTCAGCCCGGAATTTTTCAACCTCGGTCTTGAATTCACCCTCGTCACCGAAGAGCAAAAACTGATCATCAAAGCGGTGATGGAAAATTACGAGTTCCGCCGGGATACACCGAACTACCCTCCCCGCCCCGAGGTGGGTTGAACAGCGTTTTAGAATCCGAACATTCTCGCCGCCCACACACTGAGCGCGGAAGTTGCGGCAGTCAGCAAAGTCCCCCAAGCCATATCAACGATAGTGACTGTAACGGGCCAATCACGCAATGTGGCGTGATTCGTCAAATCATACGTCGCGTACGTGACCAAGCCGAACAACGCGCCGCGTAGGAGAATGTCTCGCGTCTCTCCGCTTTGGACGGCTGGCGCGACCACGAAATACACCAACGCCCCGACGAAGAGGAGGTAAAAGAGTCCCGCCACCGCAAGGTTGGCTTTCTCCGCCATGAGATGCCCGATCTGTGACCGATAAAACTTCGGCGCTACCAACCCCAGCCAGACCGAGTCGATGCCGAGGAAGATCACGAGGGTGAGAAAATAGAGTTTAAGGGACATTTCGATTTAGCACCTTTTCGACTGTAGAAAGTGGGTTTGCTCCCGCAGGGTCGCGACCCCGCGGACGCTATGGAGGTTATTTCTTCGCGGGTTTCTTCGCTATCTTTTTTCCAGTGACTTTAGCCTTTGATTTTTTCGTCTTCTCTAGCACTGGCTTCTTGTTGACAACAGTCTTTTTCTTCACCGCTTTTTCCGCGGCGGGTTTAGCCTTGCTGACTTTCGTTTTCTTTCCCCTTTCCACTTTCTTCCGCGGCTTTTTCACCTTCACAGTATCTTTCTTCTTTCGTCTTTCTTCATCCTTCATCCCTTCTCCTTCATCTTTCACCCCAAACATCTCCTCCCACCTCGCGGACATAGACTCTACGCCCGCGCCGTTTAGGGCGACATAAATGTCGCGCCACTTTTCCTCATCCACGAACCTAAAATCCATGAACACGTGATGTTGGTACGCGTGCAGTTCAACGTAGAGTCCCTTGCTCCAGAGTTCTTCACACGAGCGGATGTATTCCAAGCGCGTGACGTAATCTTTGAAGATGATAAATCCTTCAAACGGCAAGCCTAACGCTTCGGCTAATGATTTCTGACGCAGGTCACCTGTGCCTTTGTCGAGATACGCGGCGGAGGTTTTGACCCAGCCTTTGGTATCGGCGAAGCGGTTGTGATAGAGGACGAGTCCGCGCTCGTCGTTGTGGATGTTTGAGTAGGCGAAAACGTTTTCGTCCACGTGTCCGCTGGCGGTGAAGAGATCGAAGAGGAAGAAATTCTCCACATCGGCGAACAGGTAGCGGCGGTGAAGAAGCGGGAAGATCTTCCAATCGTGACCTGCGATGAGCGCGTCGTTCGGTGTCTCATCCCATTTCGGCTTGCGGAATTCCATCCCGTATTTTTCGCGGAAGCCTTCCACTTGTCCGTGACCGAACATCGGCAAACCGGGCAATGTGGCTAACACGGTTGTAACCCCAAAATATTTATCGCCATCCCCGAACTGCTCGATAGCGGTCTTTTCATCGGGATTGCTCATGAAGTTGACATATCGCTTGAGGATCTGCGGGTCAAACTCCAGTGTGTTCTTGATGGCGGCGCGATATTTGGCGTTGTCTTCGTCGCGCAGCATGTGCATGAACGCGGAGTTATACACGCGATGCATTCCCAACGTGCGGACGAAATATCCCTCAAGCAACCAGAACGCTTCGGCGAGGAGTAACGTATCGGGGACTTCTGCCGCGACGCGGTCCACCACTTCGCGCCAGAACTCCTGCGGAATCGCCGCGTCAAATTCGGCGCGCGTCATACCGTGCTCAGACCTCGATGGGATCGAACCTCCCGCGCCGGGCTCGGGGAACCATAATCGTTGAATGTGTTTCTTCGCCAGCGTCATCGCCGCGTCGAAGCGGATGACGGGGAAGTTGCGCGCCACGTGCAAAATGGTTTGAATGACCGCTTCGCGCACTTCAGCTTTCGAGTAATCGAGTTGCGCAGTGTCGTTCCACGGGAAGGACGTGCCGTCGTTGCCGTGATACACGTAACGCACATCGCCGGTGTGATGGTCGCGGCGCTGAAAGACGACAGAGGCGTCGGTCTTGTCGTAGTAATGGTCTTCGAGGTAAATTCCCACGCGGATATCATCCGAAAGATTTTCGGATTTAAACGAATACGAAGGATACGGCGAATACGGCAGGGACAAAAACCAATCGGGATGTTCGATGACCCACTTCGAGTCTATGCCCATGTGGTTGGGAACCATATCGGCAGACAGGCGAATCCCTCGTTGCCAAGCGCGGCTTCGCAAATTCTCCAACGCCCCCCATCCTCCCAGATCCTCCGCAATATCATACGAGAACAATGAATATGCCGAAGCAACCGCGTCCGCATCACCCATGCGCTGTTTGATCCGCTGGCTGGCGCGGCTCCGTTCCCACAAGCCGATGAGCCACAATCCTGTAAAGCCGCGATCTCGTAAGATGTCGAGTTCTTCATCGGTAATTTGATCTAGTGTTTTTATCCAGCGCCCATACTTGCGGGAGAGTTGCTCAAGCCAGACGTAGGAATTCTTCGCGATGAGGATCAGGCGCGGCATCCAGTCTTTGTCTGGACTGTATCGTTCATATTCGGCGTAATCACCGCCTGAATAGGTTGCCACGGGAATGTCCGCTTTGAAATCGCCGTGCGCCAGTTGATGGCGTAGAGTCTCTTCACGCAAAAAGTCCATGCCGCGCAGGAGGCGCGCCACGAAATCCTCGCCTAGCAATCCGCCCCATTTTTCAAGGATGAACTGCAACTGACCTTCGAGCGAATCGGGGAAAGCTTCGGCAGGCGCGCGCAGGATATCGAATAGCGATTCGGGTGAACCTGTAATGCCGGCATTATCTCTGGCAATCTGTGCGAAGAACGATTCAAGTGAGGCGATCAGGTTTTTATAAGCGGTCGGTTCGAGAGGCTCATCGTCCACCAGTTCGAGCATGGGACTGACCGCCGGGTTGGCGTTGTGCGTGAACACGTAGACCAACTCCTCCACCGACCGGACGCGCCCGTTCGTAAGTTTGGCGAGATATTCTTCGACCTGCAATTCCCCCCGGTAGACGCTTTCGGGCGGGAATTCGGAGGTGAATTTTTTCTGTGTCAGGTCGATCGAATCCGCGCCTACTTGTTCGCTGACCGAAGTCACCGCTGTGTTCATCACCGGCGGAGGGGCGAACCGCTTTACCAGCGCGCGCAGAGCCTCGTCGATGAGGGATAACGCGTACAAGTCTGAAGCAGGCAGGGGCTGGGAGCGAAGCGCAGATAGTTGCGCGGCAAACTTCCGCGCGGAGGAGTAATCTGAAAAAAGCACACGCCCGTCCGGGTTGAAGAAGTCCGAGTTGAATTGATAGTGATCGCGGGAGGTCTTTGTGATTCGCATGAGTCCTTCACATGGTAGCCGCACAGCGCACTGTGTAAGCCGTGTGGTTGAGAATGTTACACAAGCGAGGCTAATGATAACCTCGTTAATTGATTTCGAGTATACTTTGCGCGATGTCTCCCCAGATTCTCGGTTTGATCGCGATGATGATCCTTGCCGCGTTGCACATCCCTGTGCTGGCAAGATTGCTCGGTCGCCGCATCGGACAAGAGACTGCCGCCGCGTTGTTCGCCAATTATTTGGCAGTGAACATGCTCCTGACTGCGGGGGAGGGATTATGGCGCGGGGGTCAATTGCAGTTCGATTTTCAAACGGCATACAACCTGCAGGTCTATGCCGCCTCCGCGTTAGCGTTTATCCTGCTCGTCACTATTCGATTTTTTGTGAGGCGCGAAGCCCGCACGTGGCTCATCGCCGGGGGCATTTGGCTGATGGGATTTTTCGTGATCACCTCGAACGTATTGGATTTCGGCGACACGCTCTGGACCATCGGCTCGTTCACCCTCACGCGCGACGGGCTTGCTCCTGCATGGTCTGCGCTAGGTTGGATCGTTTTCACCCTCGGCGCGTTCATTACCGTGCGTTCCTCACACGATCGTTCGCGCCAGCCGCTTCTGCGCAACCGATTGAACTACTGGACGCCGGTCTTCCTTCTCATTCTCATCAACGATATATTTTTATTCTTAGGCTATGCCTTGCCGGGCAATCCGTTGCGTTTGTTGGCGGCGACCATCGGCGCGCTCATCATCGTCACCCACGACCCGCCCGACCTGCGCGAGGTGGCGCGGCGCGTGATGACGTACGCCATCACCACGCTGGTCATCCTCGTCTTTTACATTGCCGGGACGACCGCTTCGCAAACCGTTTTCAACGCCTTGCCGCTTTACAATCCGCTTGCGGTGGGCGCGGGTATTGCGTTGGTCCTTGCGCTCATCTTCACCCCATTGCTGACCATCGTGCGCCGCGCAGTCAACCGCTGGTTCAATTTACAGGAGTTCCACCCGAGTCGCACGCTCCACGCGTACAGTGAACAGATCAGCAACATCCTCGACATGCAGCGCCTCGCCAACGTGGCGGTAGGCCTCATCATCGAAGCGATGGACATCACGCGCGGTTTCCTCTTCCTCGTTGACCCCGACATTCTCAACGGCGAAAAATCCTACCGCCTGCGCGCGGTGCGGAATCAAGGCGAACGACAGCTTCGGATCGTCACGCTCAAAAGCGATCATCCCGTGGCGAAATATCTGACGGCGGAACAACGCCCGCTTCTTCAATATGACCTCGACCTGCTCCCCGCGTTTCGGGCTGTTTCGCCGCCTGAACGGGAATGGTTCAATCACCTCGAAGCCGAAGTGTATCTGCCGATCTTTTCCAAACGCGAATGGATCGGCCTCTTCGCGCTCGGTCCCAAGATCGCCGGCACGCGTTACACCGAGGACGATCTCGTTACCCTCTCCGCGCTCGCCAACCAGACTGCGGTTGCGCTCGAGAACGCGCGCCTCGTGGATAACCTCATGCAACTCAACACGGAGTTGCGGCAGGCATATCGAAACCTCGACAAAGCCAACCGCGACCTCGAACGACTCGACCAGACCAAATCCGATTTCATCAGCATCGCCTCGCACGAACTCCGCACCCCGCTGACGACCATCATCGGCTACACAGAGATGCTCCTCGAAGATACCACCCTGCCGACCGGCATCCATTCGATGCTCAAAAATATTTCAAAAGGGACAAAACGCCTGCACGAGATCATGGACTCGATGTTCGACATCGCGCAGATCGACACACGCACGATGCAGCCGCATTTGATTCCCGTGGATACCGCTGCGTTGATCCGTGAGGTGAGCGCCGGCGTCGAAAAATCGGTCAAGGAACGGCAACAATCCCTCACGCTCGACATCCCGTCACTGCCGATGGTCAAAGCCGACCCGAACTTGTTGAAGAAATTATTCCAGCACTTGCTGAACAACGCGGTCAAATTCACGCCCGATGGAGGCAAGATCAACGTGCAGGCGCGCCAAGTCACCGCGAGCAACTCTGACTTCCCGAACGGCGGCTTGGAGATCATCATCAGCGACACCGGCGTGGGCGTGGACCCCGATTCGCGCGAGATCATTTTCAGCAAGTTCTACCAGCCGGGTGAGGTAAATAAACACTCCACCAGCAAGACGCGCTTCAAAGGGAGCGGCGCCGGGCTGGGACTGGCGTTATCCAAAGGGATCGTTGAAGCGCACGGCGGGCGCATCTGGGTAGAAAGCGCAGGCTACGACGAGGAAAAATTCCCCGGCAGTCAATTCCACGTGATGCTGCCACTGGGTGTGTTCGATCAAGGCGAGAAGACCGTGATGATGGGGAACGAAATGAAATTGGAGTTGGGCTAGCAAGCAAAGAGCCGGAGGCGCAGTTCCTCCGGCTCTCTTCTTTTTAATTTCCCCATATTTAGAAGCTATTTACTCACCCTATGCAGAACCTTGCAAATGATTTCTCAACCTACGCAAGGTTAGGTTATGGAATCCGGTTTCCATCTCCATCCAAATTGATCGAACCGGTCACGCCCGAGAAGCCGGTCGTCCCGCGCACCGCCGCCGCCAAAACGTTGCGGTCAATGACAAGATCACCATCCAGATTCATTGTGCCGGTGGCTTCGATATGCGCCAGAAGAACCAGCGCGGCATCATAAGCATAGCGCGCCAGATCACTGGGAGCGCGACCGTAACGGGCGGCGAAATCCGCCTCCCAATCCAACACGGATTGCAAACCGCCGATCTGCGTGTGCCAGTTGTCGAAATCAAGATCGGTCACCACAACCCGATTGAACATCGTCGGTCCGAACGACGGGAGGTTGAATCTGGTATTGGCAAACGAGATCATCACCATGTTCACATTTTCAAAAACGGGTAGCGCGCCTTCTGTGCTGATCGAGCAGAACGGACCTACAACCCCTGCGTTCTGCGCGTTGGCAATGATGGCGTTTGCCGCATCTTCACCAGTCTGGGAATCGCATCCCGCATCGTACTGATTTTGTTGAACACTGAACCCTTGGATCGTTCCGTGATCGTCGATCGCCATTTGCACGGCATCGAACATATCCTGCGCTTGGGGCCAGTCGAACCACATCGCAACAGCGATCTGCACAGGAGCATTCTCGGCGACAACGAGGGTGTCTGAGATAGGCTCATCATCTCCGTTCGTAATCGTGATGACATCACCTTCTTTAGTGAATCGTTGTCTCTCTGAACTGTGTCGTATCTGGCATTCCAGCCCAACCGACCCGGGATTGAAGCCTTCAGAGAACGAGATTACGTCGAACGAATAGGATCCGTCCGGCAGTTCGGAAAGCGAAGCACCGAGGTCGTATCCGTCAGGGCTACCCGGCGCGTTACCGTTGAATGTTGCGAGCGGGATGGTGTGTGTTGCAGAAAGGATTCCGTTCGATCCATAAACGAAACCACCGCCGGCATCCGGGTAGAGTTCGATCTGGTAGAAACCGAGTTGGTTCGTTGGATCAAATCCCGCCGCCGGTGCGACAGCGTCCCATGTAACCTGCATTCCACTCATATCCATGAACGCAGCGACGTTGCGCGGCGCGTCCATGGTACAGGCATACCATATGTCAGTTTGAGTTGTGCCGGGGATCGGATTCCCAAAGACATCAAGCAGAGTAAATGAATATGCTTCACCAACCACCGGCAAGTTCGAATAACCTTGCAAGAACCGAAATTCGCTGACGAAATCCACTGTGGGCGAGAACAGGTCGGTGTAAAAAGGTACAACCACGGTACTGCCATCTGGCAGAACTACCTGCATACCCGATGACACAATGTTTGCTGACCCATTTAGTATATGTTCCTCAAATAGAGATTCGTCAGGATTTACATTGACGACACCGTTGACGCTCGAGAAGAAGTAAAGCTGATCGCCCAACTGCACTGCCGGGCATTTGGGATTCCGGCGATCGTGATGGATTGCTAACCACTCGCCCTCGCCTTCAAAGTTCTGCCACGCGCCGCCTGCCGAATCGTCGCGAACCGACGCGCCGCGGGTTTCGATCAGCCCGGTCAACTTGATAACGGCACCGCTTGCTGTGCCGAATAGGGTGAGATCATATTCTCCATTACCCAGCGAAACAACACGGGCAGAGACCGGAGCATATTGCCCATGATAGCCAACCGCCATACAGCCGTTATACAACGCGGCTTGCGAGTCGTTGGGATCGGGTTGCGATTCATCCAGCAACAACCGGAAGGACTGGTCTTCACCGAAGAGACCGTAAAGTGTCCCATCCCAACGACCGCGCAGGTGATCCACGCCATTGGGCGGCGAGGCGTATGCCACGCCTGTGGTTCCAACAGTCAGAACCACGATCAACAAAACAGGGAATAGAATTTTTCGTAACATGGGTTTCTCCTTTTGTTGTATGAGGCAACCGCCTTCGCCGGCAGTTGTCTCATACAATCTAGATTCTTATGGTGCTGTATAAATCGAGGTGAAGGGCGTGCTCAAGCCACAGACGGAAATGTTGTCGAAGTACACGATCGTGTCGGGTTTGGATGTGTCGAAACTCAGTAGCGCCAACCCAATCCCACCGCCGGGCAACGGCTTGGGGTCGGTGTAGGCAGAATTCTTTCGTCCATCCAGCCAGACTTCCGTTCTGCCCTGGAAGGTGCTGATTTCGATAACGTGCCAGTTATCCGCCCGAGCGCCTGGCCCGCTTGCCACACCAACATTCACCACCGGCAGAGCAAGACGGCGAAGCCCAATCCCATCAGTATCCACGACGATCTGATAGCGAGCGTCATCAATGCGCTGACCATCAATGTCAATCCCGTTGTTCTGCAACCAGTTGAAGGAAAGCGCACGGCGTCCATTAACCAAAAATCGTAAGCGCCACACGGCATCTGTAAATGTCATTTTTTGCAGGCTGTGACCATGGTGCTGCATGTTGTTATTGCTCGCAACCATGTTTCCCGGTTCCACCGTAAATTCCTCCACCAACCAGCCGTTGCCGAAATATTCAATCTCAGGCCAGCCCTGCCCAACGCCGTCTTGAAAATCTTCGACATATAGCAATGTCTCGCCCGGCGCGCAGGCTTGCGAGGAGAGCAATCCATTCGGGTCGCGCTCCAGTGTTATGGACAATTCGTTGGGTCCGCGCGACAGGCTGAAGGTCTGTTCGGAGGCGAAATATCCCGGCGCGGCGATTGTCAAAGAGCCTTCCGGCGCAGGAAGGTTCGTCCAGGAGACTACGCCGCCATCCTCGGTCAAGACCGGCGCGTCACTGCCTGACAAGGTGAGGCTGGCTCCGCTCATCGGGTTACCTTCTGCGTCCAACACGTTGACTGTCAGATCATACGGAATCGGCGTCGCGGTCGGTGTGACCGTGGGAGTTGCTGTGGGAGGCGGTGTGGGCGTCCAAGCCGACGCCGTCATGGTGGCGATCGCTTCGGGCGAAGGACCACAACTTGCAACCACTAGCACAAGCAACAACAACAGCGGGGATACATATTTTTTGATCATGGGTTTCTCCTTTTATTGGATAAAGTGACGACATTACGTCAATTGTTTCGCGGCCCGCTAGCGCGGTCTATTCATCCACCTCGGCTAGAGTCGGTGATTGAAACTCGAATTCATCGTTCGGTCCCGCGCTCGATCGGAAGACTTTGAAGTTAACCTCCGTAACTGGCTTCCCGCCTAGAAGTGAAAGCGGGATGCGCCCTTCGATGATTTGTTTTTGAGCAACCTCAATACTGGCATTGACAACCCTTTCGCCGTCCGGGAATCGTCCTGTGTCGCCTTTGCGTTCCAGCGGCCAGATGCCCATTGAATAACGCCCGGTTTCATTGGTAAGAATCCAATCATATTTTCCGAAATTGATCTCCGGGTTATTCAGCCAGACCGAGAAATAAAAGAAGGTGTCATTGCTGAACGTGGAGATACAGATCACATCCGGCGCGCCGGGCGTGACGTCATTTGCTGGATCGAGAAGGATCGCTTCGTACTCACCCCAGTCATCTCCTTCACCGTCGATCGTAATGCTCGTTGTGGCGGGATCGCCCGGTCGTCCCTGCCCTGCGCAGGTTAGGATGGGTTCTGTCTCATTAACAACCGGTATGTCACGCATTTTAAAGAAGTCTCCTTCGTTGTTGCTGAGCGTGATCTGGAAGTGAATTATGAGGACGGGTTGGCTTCCGAGAGCTGAAAGTGGAACTTTTATTTCGACCACCTCACCTTTCGCGACAGATCCGACAACTTTCTTCGAATTCTCCATAGTAGGAAAATCGCTGACATAGATCTCATTTCTCTCTGGCCAGACACTGATCTGGTAGTCAAATTCCCCTCCATTAATATCCGCCGGTACGTCATAATGATCCATAACCCCAGCCGTATCTTCGCGAATCATTATATAGAAGTAATGATCATTGTTAAAGGCGTTCACTTCCTGAATATCGGGGCTCCCCTGTGGGGCATCACCACGCAGATCGTATTTGACCGATTCATATTGATCCCAATCACCGCCATCTCCGTCAATAACGATGTTCGTGACACGCGGTGTTGGAGTCGGGCTAGGTGGGACAGGCGTCGGCGAGGCAGGAACCGCTGTATCTGTCGGAGGGATGACAACGGCTTCCTCGGTCGGCAGTTGGGTGGCTGGTTGTGGTGACGCGCAACCCGCGATCAAAACTACGACGATCACTGCATAAAACAAATTTTTAGCGTTCATGGTCTTCTCCTTTAGATGGCCAATTGGGCGGCTCAGTCCCGCCGATGAGTTTTGCAAGTTTTTTGATCAATCCTTTCAATGATTGGAAATGACTCCTTTCACCGCTGGTAACGTCGGTCAATGAGCCGCGCCAGATAAAACGATTTGACCCGACTCGCTCCTTCCACACGTGGAGGATGAACGAGAAAATCTTCAAGCCTGCGTTCTCTCCGCCGGGAGGCGTGGGTTCAGACATATCCGCTCCAGATAAAAAATACTCTGCCGTCAGACTGACGACAGAGTATCAAATGGCTATCTCAAAACTATCTCAAAACAACATTCTGTCATTGCGAGGAGCGGCGCTCCGCGCCACGACGAAGCAATCCCCTTGAGTGTCAAGCGAAGCAAACAGTGGTGGAGATTGCTTCATGGTGTTTACATTGAGCCTGCCGAAATGCTCGCAATGAAGGGCAGGATGTATTTCTCAATAGCCGCGCATTTGTGAGATCGCAAAATGGAGGGGGACGCGGCGCAGGAAACTCCTCCGCAATCGGGGAGGAAGCGTCGCCGCACGCTGGCATAGCAGGTCCCTTGCCCGTCGGAGGTGGGACGCAGCAGTCGCGTCCCGCGAGTGATGGAGCGCGAGAAAATGGAGGAAGTAGACCAGCGGCTCAGGCGGGAAGTTCTTATGGTTCGCCCCCTCGACGATTTCCAACGCGGCTTCGGATGCCTGCAAAGCTTCTTCGAATCGATCCGCTGAAAGAAAGATACGGGACAAATACGAGAGCGCCAAGACTTCCGTGGGGACTGATCCGAGCGAACGGCTATCCATCACGATTTCACGCAACAACAATTCCGTTGTGAGAATGTGCCGAGTGTCTCCAAACCAAACGAGCGCGCTGGCAGTGGCAAGCCTGATCACGAGTGAGTCGGTCTTGGAGCCGATCTGTGCGCACAGGTCGGAGGCGCGGCGGAAGCCTGTCAAGGCTTCTTCGAGATTTCCCAATGTCGCGTTGCTGGAGGCGAGGCACACCAACGCGCGCATCTCACCGTAACGATAATTCGATAGGCGCGATTCACGCAGTGAACCTTTCGCCAGTTCATGGGCATGTTCATATTCACCGATCTCGCAATACACCCGCGAAAGCGCGCGCTGGACGGAACGAATCAACGGCTTCTCGATTCCGCGTTGTCGTCCGTATTCAAGGATTCGCTCGCCAAGCGAGATCGCGCCGCCCAAATTTCCCGCACGCCAAAGCACGCCCACGCTTTCACTCCCCAGATCGATGATCAGTTCAATCGCATCTTTCCGTATGGCTTCGTCGATAATCCTTAACCCTTCCTCGGCTAATTTTGCGGGAGTCGCGTTCCGTTCGATGATGTCCCAGCGGGCGCGTCCTTCCATACGGAAATCCTGTAACTGGCGTGCGATCCTCAAACCCACTGTCGCATGTTGTAGTGCCTCTTCATCCTGCATTAAGTGACCAAGAATATTCGCAAGCTCGATGCGGGTTTTCATCTCATATTCTTGCAAGCCGCTTTGTATAGAAAATTCCAATGCGTTTTGCAACTTTTCGCGCGCCTCATCCCAGGAACCCCTGCTGACAAGGTTGATGCCGATGAAGAAATACACGCGCGCCAGATTTTCCACCTTGCCGATCTGTTCGGCGTCCTTCCGCGCCTGATCGAGGATGGTTTGCAGTTTTTCATGATCCGACTCGATCGTCCATTGGCAGGTATAGAGTTTCATTCGCAATTCAAATCGCATGACAAGCGATTCGGAATCTTTACATAGCGACACAGCAGATGCGAAATGCTCCGCGCCTACTCTGTAGGCATGCAACTTCATCGCCTGCTCCCCCGCCTCGGCAAAATAATCAAGCGCCTTCTTTTCGTCGCCGCCTTGTTGAAAGTGATATGCCAGTTGTTCAAAATTCTTGCTCGCTTCATCTACCGTTCTCGCTTCAAGGTAACCAGCCACTTGAAGATGCAAATCCCGCCGTTTCGAGTCGGTCATCGTCGCAAACAAAACTTCCTGAATTTTTACGTGACTGAAATCAAAAACTTTGGGGGATGAATCGCGAATCAACCCATAACGCGACAACCCTGTCAGTGCGTCTTGGATCGCCGCGTCGTTCATGCCTGTGATCGATTGAAGAAACCGGACATCGAATCCCTTGCCGATCACTGCTGCGAGCGCGAGAAGTTCGCGCTGGTCGGCGTTCAACCTCTCCACACGTTTTAGAATCGTCTGGCGCAAATTGGATGAAAGCGGCAGGCGGGGCATGCCCGACACCGAGCGGTCGAGCGAAACAGACCATATCCCATCCGCGTTCGTCGAGAGATGCCCGCTGTCGAACAGTCCGCGCAGGGACTCGACGATGAAGAGCGGATTCCCCTCCGTCTCTGCAAAGATGTGCTCGGCAAATTCCTGCGGTGTATCCGACAAGTTTCCCATTTTGCGAATCAACTCCGCGACCTCGCCCCGCGAGAGCGGATCCAACGTGAGTGTGGTTGATTCGACCTCAGGGAGTCGTTTACTCCGATCTGCCACCACCGTGAGCGGATCGGGACGATGCGTGGCGATGAGCAACATCGGCAAATCAGTGCCGCTTGAAAACAGCGCGCGCACGACATCCATGGTCTCGTCGTCTGCCCACTGCATGTCATCCAGAAACAGAACCAGCGGCTTCTCCGGTGCAGACCATGCGCACAATCCTTTCGCTAGCGAATTGACGGATCGTTCGTGTGCTTGCGCGGGCGGCAATTCCGCGGAATCGGTCTTGAGCGGAGCAAGGCGAAGTTCTGGAATCACCTTGCCAATTTCATTTTTTGCGATCGCTGATAAATTTCTCAATTCTTCGTCGCCGTAATCCTGCACGGCAGAACGGAACATTTCCGTAATCGGGCGAAACGGGACGCGTTGATCCACTTCGTAACAACGTCCGCGCAGGAGGATGCCGCGGTGACGAATCCCCTCAAGCCAATGCTCCACCAGCCGCGTTTTGCCGATACCCGATTCGCCCGTGACGATGACCGACTGTGTGCGCCCGTTGAGGACTGCTTCCCAATTGACATTCAACGCGCGAACTGCATCGCCCCTGCCGACGAAAACTCGTTCGGGTTGAACGATCGGACTTGGTTGGGCAGTTTGTTTTTGTGCTTCCATCGCGATACGCTGGAACAACGCTTCGGTTTCAGGCATCGGTTTCAATCCCAGTTCGCGTTCGAGCAATTCTGTACACTGACGATACTGTTGGATCGCAGAGGCATAATCCCCGGCTTGGACGAACAACCGCATCAAGCGCTGGTGGCTTTCTTCATGGAGAGGGTTATAAAACAAAATTCTTCGGACGTATTCGATGGCTCTGCGTGGCGACGAGTTTGCCTGATAATGCCGCGCGCACTGGTCCAGATACTGCATCAGGCAGTCTTGATAGGCTTCCCGCTTCACCAAGACCCAATCGTCATAATAACCCGCCAGAAAATCGCCGTGATAATTTGAAATTGCTTTCTCGAGTTCTTCGATGGAAACGTCGACCGCGACGGCTTCAAAGGACCGCACATCAACGAAACAATCCGCTGCGGGAGCAAATTGGACAGACTTTGAATCAGCAATGATCGCCTCACCCAGCGCCTGCTTCAAGCGCCAGACCTCGGTATTCAAATTACGGCGCGCGCGCGCTTCGAGAACGTCGGGCCATAGTTCGAATGCCAGCGCGTTGCGATCTTGCGGCTTGGAGGGATTCAGCACCAAGCGCGCCAACAGCAACACGCTTTTCCGTGTGGGGATTTTCGATTGAGGTTTCCCATCCACAATCACCTGCGGTGAACCGAAGAGGCGAATTTCCAGCATCAGTGACTCACAGGTACATGACGGAAAGAACCTACTCAATTTTCTTTCTGTAGACGCGGTGATTCTTGTATTCCACCCCATTCAGGTTCTTCAAGTCGGCGCGCATTTGTCTAATGGATTTCACGACCGCTGTCTTATTTCGTCGATCAGCCGAGTGATCTGTCGCGTATCGGCAGGCGAAAGATCTTCCTTGCGCACCTTATCATACATGGTAATCAACCAAACTACATCATCTTTGAAAAAATAATACACCACTCGATACCCACCGCGTTTGCCTCTTCCCTTTGCCGGCATTCGCGCCTTTCGAGCACCTCCGGAGCCCGGAATCACCGGATGGGCGAGCGGATCGAACCCTTGCAGAAAAGTCTCAAAGTCAGTACGAAAGCCGGAATTATGTTTGGCAAGCAACTTCATATCTCGATCGAACCATGCAGTGAAGATGAAGCGATACCCCATTCGGTTTTATCCCAAAACATTGTCCAAATGAGCGTTCATCTCCTGCACAGAATTGACCTCCACTGTCCTGCCGAACAGGATGTCCTGCAAGCCAGCCGCGATCCGTTCACCAATCGTCAAGGACTCGACCGCCGCTTCATCCATTACCGTGACGAGAATGAGGGCATTTTCCGGCAACTTTGCTTCGTCAATCAGTTGAATCTTTCCTTTTCGAACGGTGGCACGAAGCGTAGGGTAGATCATCGTTCACTCTTCCTTTCACAAATTCTTATGAGGTCGGTTCGATTATAACTCTTTTTGTCGAAGCGCTTTACTCGATCCCCTTCCGATACACGCGATGATTCTTGTATTCCACCCCATTCAGGTTCTTCAAGTCGGCGCGCATTTGCTCGGTGGTCTCGGCAACTTGCGTCATTTCGACGTGCTCGAATTGGTTAAAACTGAATACCGTCTTCGCCATTTCGTAGTACAACAAGGCATTGCCACCCCTCCCTTGATATTCGGGGAGGATGCCCATGCCGTTGCCTGAGATGGTCTTGGTGCGCTTCATTTCGAGCAGGATGTCAATGATGCCGAACGGGAAAAGTCTTCCCTTGGCGCGTTGAAGCGCGGCGGACACATCCGGGAAGGCGAACAAGAAACCGACGATCTCCTCGCCAGCCAGAATGACCTTGATCAGGCGCGGGTCGGCGACGAGGAAGATGTTGTCCACCGCGTATTGAATGTCGCCGGGCGAGAACGGATAATATTCCCAGTTGTGGATGAACGCCTTGTTGTATGCCTCGCCGATGCGCGGCGCCAAGCGGATCAACTCGCGTTTGCTCTTGAACTGCTTGACCTTCAGCGTGCCGCGCTCGATCACGCGTTTGGCAATCTGCTCCACCCGTTCGGGGATTCGGAACGATTCGGCGGGGAGATAACATGAGACAAAATCCACTTCTTTTTCGAAGCCGAGTGTCTCCATCAGTTTTGGATAATAGTCAAAGTTGTAGTTCATCATCGTCATCATCTGACGATGTTCGAAGCCTTCGATTTGAATCCCATACCCGTCGAACGGAGAGAGTCCCTTGGGACCAATCATGGTGTCGAGTCCGCGTTCTTTCGCCCACCCGATGGCGGCGTCGAAGAGGGCGCGCGCAACCTCAAGGTCGTCAATTGAATCGAACGCGTAGAAGTGGGCTTTCTTCGTTTTGTGATAGTCGTTGAAGGGTCGGTTGTCCGCGGCGCAGATGCGTCCCACTACTTCGCCATCGCGAACGGCGAGGAAGAAATCCGCTTCGGAGTGGCTGAAGAAGGGATGCTTCTTCCGATTGAGAGGCAGGTAGGCGTCTACGAAAAGAGGCGACACCCACTGTTTGCATCCGCGGTAGAGGTCGTAATAAAACTCGACGAAGCGTTTGACCTGCCGCTTGTTTTCCGTATCCACTTTTTCGATGGTGAGCATGAAGACTCCCTGAGGCGTTGGATTGGGCAAGTATAAATCAAAATAAGTGCCTCCGTTGGTCGAGTAGTCCCGCGTGCAGTTCGCGGGACGTATCGAGACCAACGATGTTCAAAAACACTCTTGTAACAATTATTCTCTTTTTAGCGGTGGTCTCGATACGGGGCGGGAAGACCCCGCCCCTACTCAACCACCGGGTATCTCATGCTATACTTGAAAAAAACGAAACAGGGAAATTCAAACATGTCCACAGAACAACATCAGCAATTATTGAAAAAATACGCCGAGGCGGTCGTGCGCGTGGGATTGAACCTGCGCAAGGGACAGCGACTCATCATCAGCAACGCCACCGCACGCGGCGTGCCGCCTGCCGGGCGCGAGTTTGTTCTCGAAGTGGTCAAAGCGGCATACACCGCAGGCGCGAAATATGTGGAAGTGATCTGGGGCGACGAAGAGATGCACCGCATCCGCCTGCAAGACGCGCCCGCCGATTCGTTCGACGAGTATCCGAAATTTCACATCAGCGCGGTGATGGATGTGATTCAAAACGGCGATGCGCTTCTCTCGGTCTATGCCAACGACCCGGATGCATTCGCGGGTCTCGATGCAGAACGCGTGGCGGCGATGCAAAAATATCATCTGCAAAACTATGCGCCTGTCGGCGCGCAGGTCAGCCGCAACGCCATCAACTGGTGCGTGGTCGCCTCCGCCAGCCCGGCGTGGGCGAAGAAAGTTTTCCCCGACCTCAAACAAGAGGAAGCGGAAGAGAAATTGTGGCAAGCCATCTTCGAAACGACGCGGGCGAATCTGCCCAACCCGATCGCCGCGTGGCAAGAGCACATCAAGAATTTGAAGGCACGCGCCAACTACATGCAGGCGAAAAAATATTCCGCGCTTCATTACAGGGGTCCCGGCACGGATTTCACACTCGGCTTGCCAAACGGACACAAGTGGAGCGGCGCGCAAGGTATGGCGGAGAACGGCGTGATCTTCACTGCCAACATGCCCACCGAGGAAATTTTCACGTTGCCCGATCGCCACCGCGCGGAGGGAACCGTCGCCGCGACGTTCCCGCTCAGTTATGCGGGCAGTCTCATCGAAGATTTCAGCGCCACGTTCGAGAACGGGCGCATCGTCAAAGTGAACGCGAAACGCAACGAGGCGCTTTTGCAAAAACTGGTGGATACCGACGAAGGCTCGACGCGGCTCGGCGAGGTGGCTCTTGTCAATGCGACTTCACCCATCGGCAAACGCGGACATCTCTTTTACAACACGCTCTTCGACGAGAACGCTTCGTGCCACATTGCGATTGGTCGCGCCTACCGTTTTACGCTCATCGGCGGGGAAGAGTTGACCGACGAGGAGTTCATCGCCGCTGGAGGCAACGTCAGCCTCAACCATGTGGATTTCATGATCGGTTCGCCTCAGATCGACATTGATGGAATCAAAGACGACGGCACGCGCGAACCTGTCATGCGAAAAGGGGAATGGGCGTTCGAGGCATAATAATTGTTTGCGAGCAGTTGCACTGCGAGCAGGATGCAGTGCAACTGCATCCTGAACAGTAGAGGAATCATCCATGACCGAACAAGAATTCGACGGACTGCTTTCCAAATACGCCGATGTCGTCGTGCGCATCGGACTCAACCTGCGCAAGGGACAACGCCTGCTCCTGCGCGGCATTCTCGACGACGCGCCGTTGATGCGAAAGGTGGCGGAAAGCGCGTACAAAGCCGGCGCGGTGTACGTGGAGCCGATCTACACAGACGAACGCATCACGCGCATCCGTTTTGAACATGCCGACCCTGAGTCGCTGACCGAGGTGCCGAACTGGATGCTGGCGCGCTACGAGGAATATTACGAGCGCATGGACGCGGAACTCGCCATCTCATCCAGTGATCCTGAATTGCTTTCAGGCATCAACCCCGATCTGGTCGCTAAGAATCGTAAGGCGGCTGCGCTAAAGTTCGAGCCGCTCCGCAAGTACGAAAACACGACCAACTGGTGCGTGGTCTCAACCGCGTCGCCGGCGTGGGCGAAGAAGGTGTTCCCAAATGTCCCTGCGAAAGAAGCGGTTGAAAAATTATGGGCGGAGATCTTCGCCAGTTGCCGCATCAACACCACGGACCCGGTCGCCGCATGGCAGGAACACGTCGAGAAACTCAAAAAATATCGCGATTATTTGAACGCACAAAAATTCACCGCACTTCATTACAAAGCCCCCGGCACGGACCTGACCATCGGCTTGCCCGAAAAACATCTGTGGCAGGGCGCGCAGGCGGAATTCAAGAATGGGATCACCGGAATCCCCAACCTCCCCACCGAGGAAGTGTTCACCACGCCGCACAAAGATAAAGTGGACGGCACGGTCGCGTCCACGATGCCGCTGAATTATGGCGGCGTATTGATCGAAGATTTCAGCCTCACCTTCGAGAACGGACGCGCGGTGAATGCCACCGCGAAAAAAGGCGAAGAGACGTTGAAAAAATTGATCGAGACCGACGAGAACGCGGCGCGGCTCGGCGAGTGCGCGCTCGTGCCAAACAGTTCGCCCATCAGCCAGCGCAAGATTTTGTTTTACAACACGCTGTTCGACGAGAACGCGTCCTGTCACATCGCGGTCGGCAATTCATACCGCGACACCATCGTCGGCGGCGAAGACATGACCGACGAAGAATTCGCCGCGGCGGGAGGCAACAAGAGCCTCGTCCACACCGATTTCATGATCGGCTCGGATAAACTGGACATTGACGGAGTCAAAGCCGACGGCTCGCGTGTGCCAGTCTTTCGCGCGGGCGAGTGGGCAGTTGAAGTTTAGGACTGTGTCTTTCTGAGAGAGCGAAGCGGCCGAAGAATCTCTGTGGTTCAAACGCGAATAACACGAACGGTTAAATTCGCAAGTTTTCTATAATTCGAGCCAATATTAACCTCATTAGATAAAAGGATACAATAGGGTTATGGTCAGGAAGTTTCTGAGGAGAATTGGACAACTATTTTCCCGTTTTGAGATTGGGGGTCTTATAGGGATAATTTTGTCAATTTTCTATACCATCTTTTCCATTAGCCAAGTCACTAATTGGATCTTATTCCTTTTCACCCTTGTAATAATTACCATTGTAGCGGCTCTTGTGTTTTTCTTAATGGGTGAATTTTTTCTTTGGCTTAGCCATTGGAACAGCATCAGCATCAAGGAAATCAAAAGCGCATCTCGTTCTCTTGATATTGAGATAACAAACAATGATTATGAGGATTTCACAAATTTAGCTGTGCGGCTAGAGCGACTTACCTACTTTGGTCATTCTGAAGATTTTTCTATTGAGCAACAGTCACGGATATTTCCTTACGGCATTGACAACGAGGAAAACAAAATCCCCACAGGGAAAAAAGCAACTATAAAAATTGCACATGTTTCCCGCGTCGCTACTGATAAAGTGGCGATAGAATTTTTGACGAAAGACGCGATAACCGACAACCAATTTTACGATTTGAATGAATTGTTTGAAGTCCAGCCAAAGAACAAGCGCGGAGAATGGCTTGGAGCAATTTATGAGTTTGTCGTGGAAATCAGCGGAAAATTTGGGGAGGAAAATTTCTCTCGTTGGTATCTCGCCAGTCTTAATTATCAAGTAGAAACACGCGACAGAATTTCTGATCTTCAAGTTACTTTACAATGGGTGAAGCTAGAGAATTATTCCAAACGCAAAGAGATGAATAGAAACAAGAAAATCAGGACTTCAGAGGTCATGACAAAAGATAAGTTTTGGAAAGCGCTTAATTTGAAGGCATGAACGGCTTGAGAAAAGAGTCATTGCGAAGCCCTTTTGATTCTTAGAACATCTGTTATAATTTTGGGGGTGGAACAAAAACGGACAACCCCCAACAAAAACTGGCTCGCCTCGCTCACACAAGGACTTCCTCCCACCTACTGGCTGTTGTGGAGCGGCACGCTCATCAATCGCCTCGGCGGGTTCGTCATCCCCTTCCTCTCGCTCTACCTCACGAATCAACGCGGAATCCCAGTCAGCCAAGCCGCGCTCATGGTCTCGCTGTTCGGCGCAGGCTCGTTCCTCTCGCAACTCGTCGGCGGCGAACTGACCGACCGTCTTGGTCGCCGCCCGGTCATGTTGATGAGTTTTCTCGTCACGCCTGTCTTCATGCTCGCGCTCGGTTTTGCGCGCGAAGTGTCTCTCATCGCAATCTTCACGTTCTTCGTCGGTTTTTTCACCGACCTCTACCGACCTGCCGTTGGCGCGGCAATTGCGGATTTGGTCCCTGCCGAATCGCGGACGCGCGCTTACGGATACAACTACTGGGCGATCAACCTCGGCGCGGCGGTCGCTCCGCTTCTCGCGGGACTGTTAGCCCGTTCCAACTACCTCATCCTTTTCATCGCGGACGCGGCGACCACCCTCATCTTCGGGTTGATCGTGTTCTTCGGCATCCGCGAGACCCGTCCTGCCGAGGCGCATCACGCCGCGCATGTTTCGTTCAACGAACGGATAAATCAACTCAAGCGTGAACCGATCCTGTTGATCTTCTCCCTGCTGGCGTTATTCGTTGGGATGATCTACATGCAAAGTTACGTCACGCTCCCGCTCGACATGGGGTCGCACGGATTCGGTCCCGAAAACTACGGCTTGGCAATCGCCATGAACGGATTCTTGATCATCCTTGTCACCATCCCGATCAGCAACATGGCGGTCAAATGGAATCGCTTTCGGACGATGGCAATCGCCGCCATCTTCCTTGGCGCTGGCTTCGGCTTCACCGCGTTGGCAGACACGCTGACTTTGTTCATCGTGAGCGTTGTCATCTGGACGCTAGGTGAAATCGCGGCAACATCCGTCGCGCCCGCCATCATCGCGGATTTGTCACCTGTGGAACTGCGCGGGTTATATCAAGGCATATTCGGTTCCGCGTGGGGACTCGCCTACTTCATCGGTCCGCTCGCGGGCGGGTGGATTTACGAACGATTGGGAAGTGACATGTTGTGGGGCGTCTGTCTCTTGCTGGGAATCGTCCTTGCCTTTTGTTATCTGGCATTGGGCGCGCCCGCAAAACGAAGGATGCAACAGACTCCAAATATCTAACGCAGTCTAATCCCGAAGGGATGGAACGATTCTAGAACAAAAGTCGGACGGTTCCAAATCCCGCAGGGATGACATAACTATCGGCTCTATAACACCCCTGCGGGGTTGGAAATATCACCTCACCGAATCTATAATCATTTGACCCCTTCGGGGTCACCAGCCGATAAGGTGTCTTTTGTTTATCAGTCATAAACAAATCCGTTCGTCCTCCTGAACAAATTGAAGGGGTTATAATCGCGACATGCCAAAATCAAAACCCATCCCCACCGATGAATTTCTCACCGAGGAATACGAATACATCGCGCAGACCGCTGCGCAGGCGAATGAAGACCGCGCGCGCATCTCATCGTTCTACCTGATCGCCGTCGGTTCGTTGATCGCCACTATCTTCGGGACGCAGTTCTTCGACCCCGATTTTTTCACACGATCCATCAAATTCATGTTCAGCGGCATTTTCCTCCTGCTCACGCTGATGGGCACAAGCACCGTCGTGCAACTGGCGAAGCTTCGCGCGGCGTGGTACGAGTCTATGCTTGCGATGAATCAGATCAAGGATTTCATGATCTCGCAAAACAAAGAGATTTCAAAAGCATTCCGCTGGACCTCGCGCACCCTCCCACCTAAATTTAAAAAATCGAGCATTTCCTTTTATCAGGCACGCGAAGCCGCCATCCTCAGCGGCGTGACCTTCACTGCCTCCGTCCATTTCGCGCAGTACGCGCTGGGCTTGAACAGTTGGGTCAACTGGTCAGTTTCTGCCGTTAGCGGAATCATTGTTGTCTTTCTGCAACTAGCCGTCTACAAACGAGCGTTGAACTGACATGCCGCGCGATTACGTTTCCCAACCGCCTGCCGCGTTCCAACGCCGCCCGCATCTCACGCGTGATGACGACTGGATCCGCGCTTTCCTCAAGGAAGCGAAGACCGGTCACATCGCCACATCCATTGACGGGCAACCGTTCATCAATCCCACCATGTTTTGGTTTGACGAGGAGAATCACCAGATCGTGTTTCACTCCAACGTCTCGGGGCGAGTCCGCTCGAATGTGGAAGCCAACCCAAAGGTGAGTCTCGAAGCGAGCGAGTTGGGGAAATTCCTGCCGTCGAACGTCGCGTTGGAATTCTCGCTTCAATTCCGCAGTGTGGTTGTATACGGCACCGCGCGGCTGGTGGACGATCCCGCCGAAGCGCGGCGATTGTTGTATGGTCTCATCGGAAAATATTTCCCCGCCATGACCGCTGGCAAAGAATATCGCGAGATCACAGATAAAGAATTGCGCGCCACTTCGATCTACGCGATCCAGATCGAATCGTGGACTGGAAAAGAAAACTGGGCTGACCGCGCCGACCAATCCGATGAATGGGCGCCGCTGGACGAAAAGTGGTTTGAATAAGGAGTTGACATGTCCGAAGAAAAATTTCGCACCGAAGAATTCCGCGTGGACGGCGAGGAACTTCTTCGTAAGATCAAGAGCCTCATCAACGAGGGAAACATCCGCCGCGTGATCATCAAGGACAAAGATGGAAAAGTTGTGTTTGAGATCCCGCTCACGTTCGGCGTGGTCGGCGCGTTGGTCGCGCCGCAGCTCGCCGCCATCGGCGCGATTGCCGCCCTGCTGGGAGAAGCGACTGTTGTGGTGGAGAAAAGAGAATAATCCATGGACATTTTCATTTGGGTTTACTTCCTCGGCATCGTTGTTGAATCCGTCATCCGTGCGCCGCTCAACCGAAAGCGCAAAGAACAGAAGATGAGCGAACGCCGCGTAACGTCACAGGAAACCATTATTCTGATTTTGCTATTAATCGGGATGATGGTTGTCCCCGTTGTCTATGCCGCGACCGACTGGCTGGATTTCGCCAATTACACACCGCCTGCATGGGCAGGCTGGATTGGCGTTGCGATTCTCGCAGGCGCGCTCTTTGTCTTCTGGCGCGCCCACGCGGACTTGGGACTCAACTGGTCACCCACACTGGAGATCCGCGAGAAGCATGAATTGATCACCAGCGGAATTTACGGCGTCATCCGTCACCCGATGTACGCGTCTCAGTGGCTGTGGGTCATTGCCCAGCCCTTGCTGTTGCAAAACTGGGTCGCGGGTTGGTTGAATTTCCTGGTCTTCCTCGTCTTTTATAGAGTCCGCGTAAAAGCGGAAGAGCAAATGATGATCGAACAATTCGGGGATGAGTATCGCGCCTACATGAAAAAGGTCGGTGCGGTGATTCCGAAATAACCGGGAACCTATGCCTACTAAAGGGAAACTCTTTTCAGATTACACTCCAGAGCAATGGGAAAGGTTACGACAATCACTTATTAAGCCCTCGTTAGGTTACTGGATAACATTGATTGCAATTACCTTTATCCTTCTTCTCAGTGGATTAAGTCGACTGTCTTCCAAAGGGCTTACGCCTGACGCTATTCTTCACACAAGTGCGGGGGCAATCTTGTTAATCATGATTTTAGCAAATATCATTTATCGCATGAATAGGCAAAAGGACAAATGAAATCCCATCGCAAAGAACTCTGGTTCAACCTCCCCTCCCGCCGCGGATTCGTCAACATCACACCCGACGTGGAAGTCGCCGTGCGAGAAAGCGGAATCAAAGAGGGCTTGGTGCTGGTCAACGCGATGCACATTTCTGCATCCGTGTTCATCAACGACGATGAATCGGGTCTGCATCACGATTACGAAAAATGGCTGGAGAAACTCGCGCCGCACGAACCTGTGAGTCAATACCGCCACAATGACACCGGCGAAGACAATGCCGATTCACACCTCAAACGCCAGATCATGGGGCGCGAGGTAGTGGTCGCCATCACCGACGGCAAAC
>CAZQES010000051.1:0-24433 GCA_964591425.1 uncultured Anaerolinea sp. | reverse complement strand
GGGTGACGGTGACAGATGTAACCGTGAGCATCGACCCGCCGGTGATCAATGTCGCGTGCGACGCGTTTCCGCAACTGGTCACGATCAACATCCAGATCTCGGCAAGCGGTCCGGCGATCGTGAGTTGGCGCTGGGAGGAGGTCAGCACCGGCGATGTTTCGGAGGAGCAAAGTCTTCTGTTCGAAGTGGGCGGCACCAGAACAGTGCAGGATCTCTACCAGATCGTCGGCGCGCGCGATTTCACCATGGTCGTTCGGACCCTCCAGCCGAATGAAGTGACCGGTCAAACGACGTTTAAGGCGATCTGCACGCCATAGCAATTTGGGTTTGCCATCGTATGAATTTCTACCCCGCCGCCGGTTCACGTCGACGGGGCTTTTCGATCCGCACTTGACTCATGCACTATAATCGTTCCAATGAAAAAGCGTTCGCGCAGGATGAATATTTCTGGGGAACCTTTGCCCGACGCGGTGGAAAATCAATTACACCGGCACGGTGAGACAAACGCCGGCGCGGTCGAAAAAGAAAGCCTGCTCGACCAGTTGAGGCAAGAACTAGACGAACGCACGAAGATCGAGACCAGCCTCCGTCAGCGCGAATCGATGCTGGAAGCGGTGACGTTTGCCGCCGAACAATTCCTCAAGACCTCCGATTGGCATGTGAACATCAATATCGTTCTTGAAAACCTTGGGAGGACGATCAACGTCTCGCATTGCTATTTGTTCGTTCACCACATCGGAGCGGATGGACAGGAACTTTCGTCCTTGCGGCATGAATGGGCGGCGCCCGGTTTTTCCAGTTCGGTGGATGACCCTGTGTATCAGGCGCACCCGGTTCGGGAGGAACCCGGAACGACAGATGAAATCCTGCGACGAGGTGATGCGTTTGTAGCCACGGCATCAACATATCCATCCCACGAGAAGGAACGTTTGAGCGCGCTGGGTATCAAAGCCTTGATGGAAGCGCCTGTGTTCGTGAACGGACGCTGGTGGGGCACGCTCGGTGTGGACGATATGATTAACGAACGGGAGTGGTCGTCTGCCGAGGTGGATGTTATTCGCGCCGCGGCGAATGTGCTGGGCGCGGCTATCAAGCGCCAGTCGGATGAAGCCTCATTGCAGACCGAACTCTATGAACGCCGGCAGGTCGAGATCAGCCTGCGCCAGCGCGAATCGATTCTGGCGGTGGTGGCGGAGGCGGCAAATCGGCTCCTCAAAGCGTCGGATTGGAAAACTGAAATCGATTCGATCCTTGCCAGCCTGGGCAGTGTCATCAATGCCACACACGCATACCTATTCGATAATCACCTGAATGAAGATGGCGTGCCGGTGACTTCCATGCGCTACGAGTGGACCGCGCCGGGGTACCCAACCGACCTCGGGGTCGCGCTTTATCAAAACGTATTGCTGAAAGAACCCGGCTTCGATTCCTGGTACGAGGTCATGACCGCGGGCTTGCCTTTTATCGGGGATCAGCAACACCTGGCAGATGACGACCTGCACTTTCTGCTCGCACGCGGAATGAAAGCCTTACTCGATGTGCCGATCATCGTGGATGACGAGTGGTGGGGTACCATCGGGTTCGACGATATGGATCGGTCCCGCGTTTGGTCCAATGCGGAGGTGGATGCACTGCTAGTCGCCGCCAACATCCTTGGCACGGCGATCGAACGGCAAAAGGTGGACCAGTTACTTCAGGAGGAATTGACCCAACGGAAGCAACTGATCGCCGAACTCGCCGCAAAAAATGCCGAACTTGAACGGTTTACATACACGGTCTCGCACGACCTCAAATCTCCGTTGTTCACCATTCGCGGCTTCCTCGGGTATCTCGAGAAAGACCTTCTTGAAGGGGACCATGCGCGCTTTCGAGCCGATGCATATCGGATCGCGGAAGCCACGGAGAGGATGCAACAACTCTTGAACGACCTCCTGGAACTCTCCCGCGTCGGGCGTTTGATGAATGAGCCGGTCGAGATCCAGATGAACGACCTTGTCCGCGATGTTCTCGCGCTGGTAGAGGGACAAATTCATGAACGCGGAGTGGATGTGCACGTTCAGAACGACCTGCCGCGTGTATTCGCGGATCGTCAGCGGATCATGGAAGTACTGCAGAATCTCGTGGATAACGCGGTGAAATTCATGGGAGCTCAACCCCAGCCGCGCGTCGAGATCGGTCAGGCAGGCGAAGAGAATGGAATGCCTCTCATTTTTGTTCGAGATAATGGCATCGGCATTTCCAACAGCCACTTCGAACGAGTCTTTGGGCTTTTCAATAAACTCGATCCACGCTCGGAAGGCACGGGCATCGGACTCGCCCTCGTGAGGCGGATCATCGAATTCCATGGAGGCAGGATCTGGGTCCAGAGTGAACTGGGCGCCGGTTCCACTTTCTTCTTCACGCTTCCGACCCAGCCGACGCCTGATTCCGTTATATAATATTGACATCCCGCGTGCGGAGGAGAGAAGTTGTGAAACACGCCGTCAGCATCAGCCTGGGTTCTACGACCCGGAACAAAGCCGTTGAAGTCAACTTGCTTGGCGAAACGGTGCGCATCGAACGTATCGGTACAGATGGCGATGAGGCGAAAGCCCGCCAAATGTTCCGCGATATGGATGGGAAGGTAGACGCATTCGGCGTGGGTGGGATCGACCTCGGTGTGCATACACCCTGGAAGTTTTACCCCCTCTATAGCGCGCTCAAGTTGGTGCAAGATGTGAAGCAAACGCCGTATGTAGATGGAAGCGGCTTGAAAGAGACGCTCGAAACGCGCGTGATGCAATGGGTGGAAGAGAAGATCGGTGGCGAGATGCAACCCAAAACAGCGTTCCTTGTTGCAGGCATCACCCGCTACGGCATGACCGAGTCGTTCAACAAAGCCGGTTATCAATGCGTCTTCGGCGACCTGATGTTCGGTCTGGATATTCCCATTGCCATTCACTCGATGAGTTCCCTCAATCGGCTCGCCCGAATTCTTATGCCGATCGTCGGGCGAATGCCGCTGAGCATGTTATATCCCACCGGCGAAAAGCAGGAAAAGGTCACGCCGAAATACGAAAAATATTATCAAGGCAACACCGTCACCGGCGGCGATTTTCTATACGTCAAACAACACATGCCGGAAGATATGCGCGGGAAGACCATCGTCACCAACACCACCACCCCCGCGGATGTGGAATTCCTCAAGAAGCGCGGCGTGAAATATTTGGTCACCACCACGCTTAATCTCGATGGCCGCAGTTTTGGAACGAACATGATGGAAGCCGCGCTGGTCGCCGTTGCGGGCAAGGGACGCGTCTTGAAAACCGACGAACTGAACACCCTGATCGACCAACTGGGCTTCGAGCCGCAGTTGCAGAAACTGAATTAGGTAAACATGTAGACACGTAAACACGTAAACACGTAGACAGGTAAACACGTGTCTACATGTGTTCTTGTATACCTGTCTACTTACACCAAGGAGATTTTATGGATGCAATCGTGATCGCTGGCGGAATTCCAAACCCGGAAGACCCGCTTTATTCATTTGTCAAAGGGGATGCCAAAGCGCTGGTGGATATTGCAGGCAAGCCCATGGTGCAATGGGTGCTCGATACACTGGGCGACTCGAAAGGCGTCGACAACGTGATCATCGTTGGCTTGTCGCCGAAGAATCAATTGAGTTGCAAGAAACCGCTTCACTTCCTTTCGAATCAAGGACGGATGCTGGCGAACATTGTCGCCGGGGTCAACAAGTCTTTGCAATTGGATAAGAAAAGTAAATACGTGCTGGTCGTTTCATCCGATATTCCCGCCCTCAAACCTCACATGGTGGATTGGCTCGTGGATACCGCCATGCAGACCAAGGACGATTTTTATTATGGCGTTTGTCCGCGCGAGGTGATGGAAAAACGATACCCCGACTCAAAGCGCACGTTCACCCGCCTCAAGGACATGGAAGTCTGTGGCTCGGATATCAATATCTGTCACGTGCGCATGGCGACCGAACATCTTGACCTGTGGGAATCCCTGCTCGGCGCGCGGAAGAGTCCGTTGATGCAGGCTAGTAAGTTGGGATTAGGGTTGCTGTTTGCTCTGGCGACAAGACAATTGACCCTGGAACAGGCTGTGGCTCGCATCAGCGCGCGCATTGGAATCAAGGGTCGCGCTATCGTTTGGCCCTATGCCGAACCCTGCATGGATGTGGACAAACCTCACCAACTCGAATTGATGCGCGTCGATCTTGCAAAACAACAACGGAAAGCTCAGCCAAAACAGAAGAGCGCGCCAAAGAAAATGAAGAGGGCTGGCGCGGTCAAAAAGGTTGCGGCGCGTGTGAAATCCAAACCTTCCCGCCGATGAACTTCCGCACCGTTCTCGAATGGGATGCTCGCCTCTCCGATCAAATGCGCGTGGCTGAAAAGCCAGGCGCATTGCGCGCTATTGCGGTGTTCTTCGCACATTCCGGCGACTCGTGGTTTTGGTGGCTTGCGATGATCCTGCTTTGGCGGCTGGGCGATTCGTTCTGGAAGGAATGGGCGGTCGTGCAATTTGTGGGTATCGGTGTGTTGGCGGCGCTGGTGATGGGGATCAAATTCATCGTGCGGCGACAGCGACCGGAAGGAGAGTGGGGGAGCATTTATCGTAATACGGATCCGCACTCCTTCCCCTCGGGTCACGCAGCGCGGTCGTTCATGATCGCGGTACTCGCCGCAGGGCTGGGACCCGCGTGGTTGGCGACCCTCTTGTGGATTTGGGCACCGCTCGTCGCGCTTGCGCGCGTGGCGATGGGTGTGCACTACGTTTCTGATATCGTCGCCGGCGCTGTATTCGGCATGATATTTGCCCTGGTGGGATTGCAGTTTTACGAACCGTTCTTGTTGTGGGTTTCGAATTTAATCGCTTTTCCCCTCTGGTAAGTTGAGCGGGATGTCATCCCGCTCCACGTTTCACCGTCTCTGCATGTTCTTCGATGTGGGCGAGACTTCGTTCCACCCAGGTTTGCAGGGTGAACCCGCTCCCCAGTGTGGCATGACGCGATTCGCGCGACCATGCTTCCGCAGGCAATCCCCGTAACAAATCTACAAGAGATTCAATGCTGGTTACAAAACCATCCAGCATGTCGTTGAGCGACTCGTTGGGATTGTAATGCTCCGCGGCGTGTGTATCGCCGTCGAAACTTTCGAACGCGGGGTTATCCTCGCTGGCGGTGCGGCGCACACGCAGACCGTAGGCAAGTTGGTCAACATCGCGGGTGTGCGCGGCGACCTGATGTGTGTTCCATCCGCCCTCTTCCAGAGGCGCGAAGGGGTCTTTCACTGCAAGACATTCCGCGCGGAAATTTCTTGCCGCCGCGAGCAGTCTTTCGATCAATCGTGCCCGATATTCCAGAATTTCTTTCATTTTTCCTCCGTTGCTTCGCACATGGGAACGCGGTCGCGGTTTTCGTAGGCGTTCAATGGGAGACCGAGATAAGGTGAAGGGTCGAGCGTGTTTTCGATCTCCAGTTCGTTCTTGAACTGACCGGTACCATCGTCTTCGACGATCGAGAAGTGCAGGTGAACGCCGACGGGGTTATTCGGGTCGCCGGAGTAATCGCCTTGATAGCCAAGAAAAGTTCCCGCGTTGATCGATTTTTCAGACGTGCCCGCCGGGAATTCGTCTGAGATGAAGGAGTTGCCATTGCGGTCTGCCATGTGCGTGTAATACAACCAGATCTGTTGACCGGGGTTGAGCGGGTCGCTAGGCACGCGCACGATCACAGCGGACTTCCACTCTGGGAGGCGCGTGAGGTAACCGGGATACGCGGAGATGACGCGCGTGATGCCTGCCTCTGTGCCGGCGAAGATATCAATTCCTTGATGGGTGCGCGTGGGACCGAACGAATCGCCCCACAGGAAGCCTGCGAAGCCGTCGGTGGGGAAGATGAACGGGACGGGTCCGCATTGGGAGCCGGCGGCCAGCTTCCAGTCCGGGTTCGAAGCGGGGTTTCTCATCCACAAACGAAATTTTGTGATGCGTTCGGCGTTCGGACTGTAGGTGATGTATGCGGTGATGGCGGCTGTCACGATGACAACCACCACGATGGAGATCGTGAGGAAGCGTTTTGACATGGCGGGGGGATTATACCTGTAACCTTTTCGCCGCCCAACGGATTTAACGGGTATTGCATTTTTGCGAGTGCAGACTATAATGCACCCAACTCGAAAAGGCAAACCCGTCGTGAGGCGGGGACGCAAAGTCATGGACCTTTGAATCTGCGTAGAGATTCGAAGACCGCCAGACTGCCGAAATTTTTTATTTGTCAATGTGAAGGAGGTGTTCCGCAATAAATCATATCGAAGGCGATCGGGCACATTGCTATTCCGCAAAAAAAACTTTCTAGAGGAGATGAAAGATGAGTAGAAAAGTTCTTTATGCCTTACTGGTGATTTCGCTGGCGTTATCGCTCACCTCACCGGTACTGGCTCAAGATACGGGACGACAATTTGCAAGCGGTGATGCGAAATCCTATATCGTGCTCATGGCAGATGATGCCATTCTCAGTTACGATGGCGGCGTTCCCGGATATCAAGCCACTAAACCGGGTGAAGGGGATAAGGTCAATCCAAAAAGTGCCCACGTAAAGAAATACGAAAAATTCCTCGAAACAAAACACAACGAATCCCTTCAAGAGGCAGGAGCAAGCACACAAGCTAAGGTGCATGATTTTGCTTTTGCCTTGAACGGTTATTCAGCGATTTTGACCCAGGAACAGGTTGATGAGATCAGGATGCAGAAGGATGTGGTCCTGGTACTCGAAGACCAGATGCGTTATGTGACAACGGATAGTAGTCCAACGTATCTTGGGCTGACCGATGCCGGTGGGGCATATGCGAAGGGATACACGGGCGAAGGCGTTGTCGTCGGTATCATCGATACTGGCATCTGGCCCGAGCATCCTTCATTTGCTGATGATGGGAGTTTTCCAGCGCCTCCGACTGGTCCGTTGCCTTGTGATTTCGGTAACACTGCTCACAATCCTAACGATGCACCGTTCACATGCAATAACAAACTCATCGGCGCGTATCAAATGCTGGCAACTTATCGTGCAGTGATCGGTGCCGCTGCGGATGAATTCGACTCTGCGCGCGATGACAGTGGTCATGGTACGCACACAGCCTCCACGGCGGCGGGCAACTCTGATGTTGCCGCTACTTTGTATGGTATGCCTGCGGGAGTGATCTCCGGAATTGCTCCACGCGCTCACATCATCGCCTACAAAGGTTTGGGTAATCTCGGTGGCTTTACCTCCGATCTTGCGGCGGCGATCGATCAGGCTGTTGCAGACGGTGTGGATGTGATCAACTACTCAATTGGCGGCGGTGCGGGTCCTGTGAGTGCCGATGAAATTGCCTTCCTATTTGCCGCTGACGCAGGCGTTTTCGTAGCCACCTCAGCTGGTAACTCCGGACCGGGGGCTTCCACCCTCGGCGACCCGGGTACCAAGCCTTGGGTGACTACCGTAGGTGCAAGCACGCAAAGCCGCTTCTTGCAAGGCACGATTGTCCTTGGTAATGGCGCTCAATATACCGGTGCTTCGATCACGGCTGGTGCCGGTCCTGCACCCCTGGTGGATGCGGCTAGTCTCGGAAATGCGCTTTGTAATCCGGCAGTTGCATTTAGCAGTAGTGTGGCTGGCAAGATCGTCCTTTGCCAACGTGGTGCGATCGCCCGCGTTGCAAAAAGCCTGGCAGTGTTTAATGCAGGTGGCGTTGGGATGATCATGCATGAAAACAGTGATGCCGGCAATCTGTTCTCCGACACTCACTGGGTCCCGTCGGTGCATGTGGACCAAACTCCGGGTCTGGCAATCAAAGCCTACATTGCCGCCAACCCCGGAACAGCGACTGCGCAGATCATGGCTCCGCAACTGGGTACGTGGCCTTACGCGCCTTCCATGACGGATTTCAGTTCACGCGGTCCCAACCCGGTTGCCCCAGATATCATCAAGCCTGATGTCACAGCCCCGGGTCTCCAAATTCTGGCTGGTAACTCGCCCTTCCCGGATGCCGGCAGTGTGCCGGGTGAACTTTTCCAGGCGATCGCAGGAACTTCCATGTCCAGCCCGCATGTTGCTGGTGTCTATGCCTTGCTCAAACAAGCCCACCCCGAGTGGAGCGCGGCGATGGCAAAGTCAGCGTTGATGACCACAGCACATCAGAACGTCTTGGACAATAACCGGACGAATGCAGCTGATCCGTTTGACATGGGTTCCGGTCACATCAGGCCTGGCGGTCAATGGACGAAAGGCTCGATCACCGAACCGGGCTTGGTATATGATGCTGGTTTCCTCGACTATCTCGGCTTCATGTGTGACGCGTTCCCCGCGGCTCTTGCTGATCCGGCGACGACCTGCCCAGCCTTGGCGTCACTTGGGATTCCGACAAAAGCCATCAACCTGAACTACCCGTCCATCGGTATTTCACAGGTTCCCGGTACAAAGACCGTGACTCGTACCGTCACAAGCGTTGCCAAGGAAAATGGTTGGCGTACATATACTCCAACAATTGTTGCGCCTCCCGGATATACCGTCACGGTATCGCCTTCGAGTTTCAAACTTAAGTCGGGTCAGTCTGCTACATATACTGTAACGGTCACGAACGTCAGCGCTCCGGTGGGCCAATGGCGCTTCGGTTCGCTAACGTGGAAGGATACGACCGGACACTATTCGGTATATAGCCCGATCGCGGTCAAGGGAGCACTGTTCGAAGGTCCTGCAGAGGTTTCGGGTAACTATTCCGTGAATTTCGGGTACACTGGTCCATTCACAGCTACTGCCCGCGGTCTTGTTCCAGCGGTGACTACTTCCAATACAGTTCTCGACGATCCGACGAATGGAACCTGTTCACTAACCGTACCAAACGCACACTTGATCCCAGTGGTTGTTCCAGCAGGCACATCATATGTCCGCTTCCAGCTGTTCGATGCCGATGTTGCCCCCACAAGTGATATAGATATTTGTGTGTTCCGCGGAACGACCCAGGTTGGCAGCAGTACGTCCTCCACATCAGCGGAAGTGGTTAGTTTGACCAACCCGATAGCAGCCACCTATACTGTTGTCGTTCATGGTTGGGGTGTTCCAGGATCCAGTCCGTATAAATTACATACCTGGGTACTTGACACAACCAGCGCAGGAAACATGACAGTCAGCGCGCCGAGTTCAGCAACCATCGGGACTGTCGGTTCGATCAATCTTACGTTCAGCGGGTTGACGCCGGGAGTCAAATATCTGGGCAGTGTCGCATACAGCGGTGTTGCCGGGTTGCCGAATCCCACGATCGTTCGCGTAGATCCGTAAAATCCGAGAGTGATAATTTCTTCCCCATAGTGGAAGAAATAGCTCAATAAAAATCGCCCGCAGGCTTTCCTGTGGGCGATTTTTCAATTGAAGTTTAGGTGTCTCCTCCGGGTGGGATGCTGTTGTCAGGCGTGGATGGTGGAGCCCCCGGGTTCGATTTGGATGGAGTAAGGTTGAAAAGATCGAGCTTGGGAGGTGCATTCGGATCTTTGCCAACCTTCTCGCAAAGGAACAAACCGCGATTGCCGCCATTATGATATTCGTAAAAGGTTTCGGCAACCTGTAAAACGATCAACGCCCCATCCTCCGGTACTTGCAAATAAGCCATTCCCGGTTGAGGACAACCAAGACTCGAGTCGGGCCAAACCACGGCTGTAGCCTCGACCAGCCTAATTTGACCCGCTGGAATTGAGAGGCGTTGAGAGAGATCCATGATCGCCTGGTCGATCAAAAGCTGGAAGCCGGGGTCGCCAGGTGTTGCTGTAGAAGAGGCAGGCATGATATCTCCTTGAACCGGCGAACCCGGGGTTGAGATTGTGGGATCGTAATATTGTTCTTTAGATTCCATCGGCACACAGCCGATAATGAGGAACGCCAGAATAGCGATGGAAGCGATCCATTTGTTTTCCATAACACTACCTCCTGTATAGGTTCGAGGAATGATACATGAGCTCGCTCTTTTCTCCAAGACGATAGTCCATTCGAGGAGGTTCCATGGGCGAGCCTGGGAGTTGTATTTCGGGAGACGCGTGGGGTAACCGGGATATGCGGAGATGACGCAGGGGATGCCTGCTTCTGTGCCGGCGAAGCTGTCGCTGGGGAAGATGACGGGGCGGATCCGCATTGGGAACCGGCGACCAGCTTCCAGTCCGGGTTCGAAGCGGGGTTTCTAATCCACAAACGAAATTGTATGATCCTCTCGGACTTTAGGTGATGTACGCTGTGAGGGCGGCTGTCGCGATGACAGCAACCATGTTGAAGATCTTGAGAAATCGGTTTGAAATAGCGGGGGGATTATACCTGTAACTTTTTTGTTGCCCTGCGGATTTAAATGGTATTGCTTTTTTGCGAGTGGGGACTATAATGAAAATGTCTCGAAACGGCAAACCCGTCGTGAGGCGGGGACGCAAAGTCATGGACCTTCAAGTCGGCGTAGAGATTCGAAGGCCGCCAGACCGCCGAAATTTTTTATTCGGCGGTTTTTCGTCTGGGGAAGGAGGTGTCACTATTTCTCGAACAAAACTGGCAGAGAATAAAATTGTATCCAGAAAAACAAGCCAATAAATAGAGGAGACATGTTATATGAAAGCAAAATGGGTTAGTGTATTTTTAACCGTCACTTTGCTGGCGGTTACTGTCGTGCCAACGGCGAGCGCAACAGGTAATAGCCCAGCACCCGATAAGATTGTGGTGGGACTGTATGGAACTTCCTCTGTAGGCGGACTCAATACTGCCCTGACAGGAACCGATGCGCTGGGAACGATCGATACGGAAATCCCCAATCGTGAGGCGTTAGGTTCTAGTCCGTTGCGAGGATCTCCAGGAACTGGTAACCCTGTTCCACTGAGCCCTGGATCTGGCGGACCGCATCCCGGGGGAAAAGAGATCAAATCGAACGCGGAAGTGATTCTTAGCTTCGAGGGTTTGAACCATCGCGACAGCCGGCTGGCGTTTGGTGGAAATCAATTCTCAGGCGAACCAGCGGATCAGGGACTATGCGTAGGCAACGGGTATATCATGGAAAGTGTGAATTCAGCTGTGCAGGTGTATGATGTCGCCACAGGGGCTGAAGTAACCCCGGTGATGGCTCTGAACGAATTCTATGGATTCCCACCTGCCATTGACCGAAACACATTTACTTTTGGTCCATTCACATTCGATATCAGTTGTCATTACGACCCGGATTCGAATCGGTGGTTCCACCTGGCAGTTGATCTCGACCAAGATCCCCAAACCGGAGCCTTCACTGGCAAGAATTACCTTGATCTTGCAGTGAGTACGAGTGGAGACCCGACTGGCAGTTGGAATGTATATCGCATACCGGGTATGAATGATGGAACGGAAGGCACACCCGATCATGAATGTCCCGGTGGTCCCTGCTTTGCAGATTTCCCTCATATCGGTGTTGACAAGTATGGGGTATACATTTCGACCAATGAGTTTCCGCTCTTCGAGGATGGTTTCACAGGCGCTCAAGTGTACGCGATTTCGAAGAGTGCTCTCGCCTCCGGTGCCGCTAGTATCGATGTTTATCTCTTCAATACTGCACAGCCGGCATGGGAGGTTCGACCGGACGAGCCCGGCTTTACGGTTTGGCCCGCCCTGTCAGCTGATAAGCAATTTGCAGGGAGTCAAGGAGGCACCGAATACTTTGTAAGTTCCAACGCGGTGTTCGATGATGTCAATGGCGACTCGGATGAGATCATCGTCTGGGCGTTGAGCAATACAAAGTCGCTTCAGCATGGTGCTCCTAATTTGAAGCTGACGCGGAAAATCCTGCACTCGATAACCTATGCGATACCTCCCGCATCCGTGCAGAAGCCGGGAACTATACCTTTAGGTGAGCTGTTCTACGGCGCGACTGAACCGGGTGTAATTGATACAAGCGACTCGCGCGTTCTGGATGTTCGCTACGCCAATGGTAAACTGTGGGCAGTCCTGGGTACCGCAGTCGAAGTTGAAGGTGAGCAACTCGCTGGCGTTGGCTGGTTCATCCTTAATCCCAGCGTAAACCATTCCGGGGTTAATGCCACCATCCGCAAGCAGGGAATTCTGGCGTTGCCGCACGAAAGTTTAGCGTATCCGACACTGGGCGTGACCGCGAATGGAAGAGGGCTCATCGGCTTTACACGAGTAGGCGCTGACTTGCATCCGAGCGTTGGCTACGCAACCATTAATGCATTCGCCGGGGTAGGTCCAGTTCATATGATCGCCGAAGGTAACTCCCCACAGGATGGCTTCTCGGAGTATGAAGGTGGGCGTGCCCGTTGGGGCGACTATGGCGCTGCTGCTGTTGATGGCCACTACATCTATCTGGCTGGTCAGTACATTGAGCAGCCGGCTTGCACAGTGGACGACTTCATCAACACCGGAGGCAGTTGTTTTGGATATCGTACAACCTTCGCCAACTGGAGCACTCGAGTGACCAAACTCAAACCCTGATCGTTGAGGGTGTAAAGTTGGTGTTGGCGATCTTCATCCTGCTCACGTAGGCGGAAGGTTTTGATTGCCAGCGATGTAACAAATAACATTCCCCACAGGCTACCTGTGGGGAATGTTCGAACTTGCTTTCTTAGTTGCGATATAACCTTCTATGGCAACGTTCGGATTTCATTGAGCGGCAGGAGATCGCAAAAGACCAGGAGATTCCCGCCATCCGTGTGATATGCATATATCTGATTGGCGTGGATGAGAAGTATCTGGTAACCCGGACTCTCCGAAGTCTCATATCCTTCCGGTAGTGGACATCCCGTGCTGTCATAGGGCCATACTGCTGGAACGATCCGATCGAGTTCGACCGTTTCCACTTCGACCCCAAGCTGGGCGGCAAGATCTACGAGGGCTTTTTTTGCGAGCGATTGGAGGTTAGCATCGGGGGTTATGATGACCGTTGTGACAGTGTTCGACGCGGGTGTGGTTGCTGGCAAGGGTCCGCTCCGCGAAATGCTGGACGTTGATTGAGTGGAAAGGATTGATTTTGGCGTTGCATCCACGAAGTCAGTTGATTCTCCAGGCGATTCATTCCCACTCTGGGGTTGAGAGGTTCCGCAACCGGTCAATGCCAGTAACATGAAGATAATCAGCCAGGGTTGATATGTTTTCATCGGACCGCCTCCATTAATCAGCTACATTAATTATACGAAATCGAGTGTTCTGATTTTCAGACGCCGCCTCACTCGAATATGTTCCCCAGCTGATTACCTTACACAATACTTTTGGGACGCAGAAAAACGCTGATTTTCGCTGATTTAAAAAGAATAATCTGCGTTTTCAGCGTGCATCAGCGTCCCGATTTTGAAAGTGTAAGGTAATCAAGTTCCCCAGATCGTTTTCATCGCGCAACCTGACCCCATCACCTTTTTCCCACCGTGTATAATTCGCACATCTCAAATTCGGAGAAACTTGTGCGTCATCGTTTTTCAACCATCTTCCTACTATTCGCGGTCTTATTGAGCTCGTGCGGAAACAACGAACCGTCCGTCACTTCCACTCCGCTTCCTTCTGAAACTCCGGTCATCCCGCCGACGCAAACGTCCACGGCGACCGTTCCGCTTGCCGTTCTCATCCTGCCAGCCGATCTTGACCCCGAAGCATCGAACCTGTACCAAAAAACGGTCTACGATCTGGCGCAGGCATCGGGCTTGCGATTTCAAGTGCGGAATTCGATGACTCCCGAAGAGTTGAACGAGCCGGGGTTGCAGGTCGTTATCGCTGTCCCGCCGGACCCGGGCATTGCCGCGCTTGCCGCCGCCGCGCCGCAAGTCCAATTCCTCGCGATCAACATCCCCGGAGTTGCCGCAGGAGGAAATATCAGCGCGCTGGGCGATAATTCACAGACCGATATCACCGCCTTCCTTGCGGGTTATACCGCCGCCATGATCACTGATGAATATCACATCGGCATGATGATGCCCAAGGATAACCCGGATGCACAACGCGCTGCCGCCGCGTTCCGCAACGGAATGGTCTATTATTGTGGTTTATGCAGGGTGATCTACTTTCCCGCGTTTTGCCTCGTTGAAAATCTGCAATCTTGTTATCCTCAATTCATCGACATCCCATCCAATGAAGACCCGACGCGCTACGGTCCGTATGCCGATTACCTGATCCTTCAACGAGATGTGGAGACCATCTTTGTCCATCCCGGTGTAGCCGAACCGGATTTGTTGACCTACATCGGCACGACGGGCGTTTCACTCATCGGCACGTTCCTACCGGAAGAACGCCCCGGCGGTTGGGTGATGACGATTCAACCGGATGTGATCAAGGCGATCCAGAATGCGTGGCCCCAATTGATCGCGGGACAGGGCGGACTCACGGTTCAATCTCCCTTGGGATTGAGTGACATCGACCCCAGCCTTCTCCCCCCCGGAAAGCAAAGGCTCGTGCAAGAAACTCTCGATGCCCTGCAAAATGGACTGATCAATACAGGAAACCCCTGAACAAATCCAAAACCCTCGCGAAAAGTTCGCGAGGGTTTTGGATTCAGAAGGAGGAGAAGGGAAACAAAAGCTATACAGAAGTATTGACGCTGGACGGCGAGAATTGCCCGCGGCGTTGACCATGCCCCAGCCATGCCATTGCCTTCACCACCAGCACGGCAGGGTTCACAGGTTTCATTAGGTACTCATCCGCGACCGTTTCGTTGGCTTCGAATGCCAATTGCGCGGTGTTTGCAGATACCAGCAGGAGGATCGGACCGGTGCTGGCTTTGCGCAAACCGTTCAACAACTCTGCCCGTTCGCGTTTGGTGGTCTGCATATCCACGAGCATGAGCGAGGGAGCCACCAGGCGGGCGGTCTGCAGAGCCGTCCGCACGCTGGATTCGGAAAGGACGATGCAATTCCGCTGACTGAACAATGGATCCAACGCAGCAATCGAACTTGTCTCATCGCTGACGATCAGCACCGTGTGAAGGGGAACAGTATCGGATTCGGTTTTCCAGGCTACCATAAGAATGCCTCGCAATCTGATAACTTGACGGAAAACGAAGCGGCGTGTTACACTGCCGCCATACAATATTCTTAAGAAAGGAGGCGCACGACCATGGCAATGAAAATCGAAACTCAGACGAAATCCGCATATGCCGCCAAAGGTGGTGCTGGTTTTGTTCCTTATCGTAGTGCGCCTGCTGTTCGCTAATTTACGCGAAACGAGATTGACAGCCGCGGTGCACTCGCCCGTGGCTGTTTTTTTGTTCACCGAGCCATGGGCAAAAGCCTGTGGCTTTTTTTGTGAATGAGGAAGAGTCCATGAAAATGCGAACCTATCAAGGATTGACCGACTTGGAATCCATGACCCACCTGCTTTCACAGGGATGCCAGGCGGACAACGGCACCCATTACGTCCATCGCGGAGACCTGCTGTGGTGGTTGTTTTACAACGACGATTCCGCTCAGGCGTGGCAATCCCAGATTCAGTTATGGTTCGAGGAGGATGAACTGGTCGGCTGGGCATTACTCTCGCCGAACGAAGACGCCTTCGATGTGTTTACCCTGCCTCATTTGCGGGGCAGTCCGCGCGAACGCGAGATGTTGGGTTGGGCAGTTGACCAGATGGCATCGCTCGACGAATTGAACAACGTCTGGGTTGGCGAAAGCGACGAGGTACGGATCCGCTGGTTCGAAGAAAATGGATTCACGCCACAACCGAATCATTTCGTTCATTTCAAACGGTCGTTGATACGCCCAGTGGATGAATCCCCGTTACCCGAAGGATTCAGCATCCGAGTCTCGCGCGGCACCGAAGAGGATGCGCGTTTAAGAGCCTCTTGCTCTCACGCCGCGTTCCAATCAGGCAAACCCTTCGGGGAATACTGGCACAAAACGTGGCGGCTGATGCAGTCACCGGTGTATGTGCCCGAGCATGAGATCTTTGTCATGTCGCCAGAGAACGAGGTCGCCGCGTTTTGCATCGTATGGACCGACGCACTGAACGAACTCGGTCACTTTGAGCCGGTGGCGACCCACCCGAAATTTCAGCGAAGAGGCTTGGGCAAGAGTCTGCTTTACGAAGGCTTGCTCACGCTCAAACTCGAAGGAATGACCGTAGCGGACGTCTGCGCAGATCATGACAACGAAGCCGCGATCCGCTTGTACGAATCGGTCGGGTTTCGGAAATCCAAAAGATTATTGACCTACCGAAAGAGAGGAAAACATGAACACCATTCTTGAAAGACAAAATATTCTCCCGCTTCCCGCAGGATACACCGCGCGCGGCGGAAGCATCGACGATCACAAGATCGCCTATGATTTGTTGAACATTCACTCACAGCATTTGAACGGACGCAACGACTTGAACGACCCGGAGTTGATCCGCCTCGATTGGTTGAACGATGGTTTCAATCCTGAGACCGATCTGCACCTGGTCTTTGCGGCGGATGGCACGCTCGTTGCTTTTATTGAATGTTGGTTGAACCACGAGCCGCCCGTGCACCCATGGACCTTCGGATGTGTCCACCCCGATCATTGGGGCAGGGGCGTTGGGAGTCACATCGTCACATGGGCGGAGGATCACGCGCGTCTTGCACTCGAGCGATGCGCGCCGGATCTGCGCGTTGCGCCGCGTTCCGGTACGGAGGCGCACAATGAAAAAGGCATCGCGCTGTTCGAGAGCCTCGGCTGGAAACACATCCGCTCGTTCTATCGCATGGTGGCAGATTTGGATACCGCGCTCGAAACCCCGGCTTTCCCGGAGGGAATCGTGGTCCGACCGTATCACCCTGAAACGGAGTTCGAACAGGTCTATCGAACGTTCGTGGATACGTTCAAGGACCACTTCGGTTTCATCGAACAGCCGCTTGAAAAAGGCTTGGCGGAATTCAAACACAATTTCGTAGACGAGCCCGGGTACGATGCGAGTGTGTGGTTTGTGGCAATGCACGGCGATGAAATGGCTGGCATTTGCATTTGCCGCCCCGAAGACCCGGAAGATTCAGAGGCTGGTTGGGTCAGCGAGTTGGGTGTGCGCCGCGAATGGCGCAAACGCGGACTCGGTTACGCCCTGCTCAAACATGCCTTTGCCGCGTTCCATGCCGCCGGCAAAAAGCGCGCAGGCTTGGGCGTGGATGCAAGCAGTCTCACCGGCGCGTTGAAATTGTACGAGCGCGCGGGGATGCGCGTCCAGCGCCAGTTCAATCAATACGAAAAGGAATTTCGCGCGGGCAGGGAATTGGCTGTAGAATCGTTATAGAATATACTTCGTGTCACTCTGAGCGATAGCGAAGAGTCTCAGCAGTTGCCGAATGAGATGCTTCGCTCCGCTCAGCATGACACATCAAAGGAGAGATACCATGAACATCAAATGTTCGTTTTGCCAAACGCCTTACACCCTCAGCCGCGTGGAAATGCTTGATGCCCTGCAGGAAATGGACGCGGGAAAATTGACTCACTACGACGCGCATTGTCCGCGCTGCCGGCGCGCGACGCGCGTCGAACGTAAACGCATGGAGATGTTCTTCCCGAACTGGCGCGAGGCGTTGAAACAATTCGAAGCGGAGATGAAGGCTCACCCTCAGCACGAAGCGCCTCTTCCCACGCCGGAAGCGGTTTCAGTCCCCTCCGCGGAATCGAAGCCTGTGCAGGTTCCCGCAAAGGATAAAGCATCGAAGGAGAGTCCTTCAAAATCAAAACCAGCGGCTCAAAAGCCGGCCGTACAACCCAAAGCCGCCGAAAAGAAATCCACCGGCAAGAAGCCTGCCGCGAAGAAAAAATGACCATCCGCGCCGTGTTCTTCGACCTCGGCGGCGTGATCGTCCGCACTGAATATCAGGCTCCGCGACAAAGGCTCGCGGAGCAATTCGGTATGGACTACGAAGACATCGAAAAAGTCGTTTTTGGCGGTGGACCAAATGGATCTTCGGCGCGCGCTTCGGTGGGGGAGATCTCGGAAGAGGAACATTGGCAGAACGTGATGAAAGTGCTCAAACTGCCGGTCAGCGAAGCTGAACGCGTAAAACGCGAATTTTTCGGCGGCGATATCATTGACCGGACGTTGTTGGAATTCATCCGATCGCTCAAGCCCAAATACAAAGTCGGCGCGATCAGCAACGCGTGGAGCGGCTTGCGCAAGTTCATGGAACGTGAAAAATTCGCCGACGTGTTCGATGCCATCATCATCTCGGCGGAGGTGGGCGCGGCGAAGCCGTCCGAAAAGATCTATCGAGTTGCTTTGGAACAATTGCAGGTGAAGCCGAAAGAGGCGGTGTTCGTGGACGACTTCATCGAGAACGTCGAAGCATGTGAAAAACTTGGAATGAGGGGAATCCATTTCACCGACCCTGAATCTGCGTTGAAGCAACTCAAAGCCATTCTCTAATCTCTTGAATCGAATCTCCCCAACAAGCGTTTACCTCTTCATCGAATTCACCGCCTCCGCGAGTTTCTCGATGATGTTCGTCGTCACCTCGTTGTACGAAGCGACGGTTGCAGGGCTGACACCAGTTCAATTAATTCTCGTCGGCACCGCACTCGAGATTTCCGCGTTCGTTTTCGAAGTGCCGACGGGTGTCGTGGCGGATGTTTATTCCCGCAGACTTTCGATCATCATCGGTTATTTGTTGATGGGCGTTGGCTTTCTCGTGGAAGGACTCTTCCCCGCCTTCCTCCCGATTTTGCTGGCGCAAGTTCTTTGGGGTTTGGGTTACACGTTCACGAGCGGAGCAACGCAGGCATGGATCTCCGACGAGGTCGGCGAAGAGGACGCTAATAAATTATTCCTGCGCGCAACACGAGTCGGATTGTTCGCGTCGCTGGTCGGCATGGGCGCGGCTCTCTTGGTTGGAGCGAACAATGTTGCCTTGCCGATTCAAGTCGGCGCGGTGGGGGTGATCCTCATCGGCATCACGTTGATCTTCATCATGCCCGAAACTGGGTTCCACCCGACGCCGCGCGAAGACCGCACAACGTGGGGACACATGTGGCACACGTTCAAAGAAGGCGCGAACGCCGTGCGAAGCAAGCCGCGTTTGATGAACATCATCGGCGTCGGTCTGTTTTATGGAATTTACAGCGAAGGCTTCGACCGGTTGTGGGTCAGATACGTTCGAACTCCCCGTCCTCTTCGGCAACAATCAAGTGGCGTTCTTCGCCGCCCTGCGCATCGCCGCGGCAATCCTCACCATCCTTGCGGTACGCTTCGTCGAAAAACGCGTGGACACGGGCAGTCCGCTGGCGATCGGCCGCGCGATGCTGCTGGTGACGGGACTCATTTCCGTCTCGTTGATCGGTTTTGCCTTATCTTCGGTTCTTCTCCTCAGCCTCTGCTTGTATCTGTCCATTGACGTGTTGCGCGACATCGCCAATCCTTTGCAAACCGCGTGGGTGAATCAAAAATTGGATTCAAAGATCCGTGCGACGGTTCATTCGATGTTCGGTCAAGTGGATGCCGTCGGGCAAATGATGGGCGGACCCATCGTCGCAGTGATCGCGGCTGTCAGTTCGGCGGTCGCGTCGCTGGTCGCGTCGGGTCTGCTGTTGTTGCCCGCGCTGTTCTTCGTCAGCCGCGCCAACTCGAAGCGCAGCCCTGAGCCTGTCGAAGGGTCTGAGGATGAGGCGGACGCGGTTAGGATGAGGGCGAAAAAATGACGGTCACCTTCGCGAAGCAGGTGACCGTCATTTCATTTACCGATATCGGTTCTTATTTCAACGTGCAAAGCGCCTGTCTGATTTCACCCAGATGATACGCGGTATGCACCACAATGGATAGCGCGCCGCCGATGGTGTCTTCGTTCCACAGCGGGTTATCATGGAAGAGTTTATCCATGCGTTGATAGGCTTCACGTAATTTGCTTTTGTAGTGATCCCATTCCTCAGGCGTGACCTTTTCCACGGTGCGCCAGATATAGCCCCAGTCGCGCGGACTGTTATCGCCTTGGAGCGCGTAGCGCTCGAACGACTCGATGTAAAACGTTACGTGTGCCACCTGCGCGGCGAGCGAGGCGCACTTCCCTCCGACGGGGATGGAAGCCTCCGCCGCCGAAACAGTTCCCAACGTTTCGAATAGAGATGTGCCTTCATCCAGGTAAATGCCGTAACGCTTCGACCCAAACGTCTCATCCATCAGTTGGAAAAGGTTTTTGGTGAAATCTTTCGACTCGGTCATTGACTATCCCGCTCCATCGTAAGCAGACTTGATCCACGCGATGAGTTCTGCGTCCACTTCTTTCGCGTCGTTGAGCGGGACGAGGTAATTACACATGCTTCCCGATGGTTGTTCTTGCAGGCGGGAATTTTTCTTCAAGCCTTTGATGTTGATGCCCACTTCGAAGCGCGTGTTGGTTTTGGGTCCGAGCATGGCGAATTGTTTCTTGCGCCGCAGGCTCACATAGCCTTTCTTCGGTGCGATCTCGAATTCGCCGAATTTGTTGATGTGTTTCATCAACGCTTCGTGGATGGGTCGCTGTGCGGCTTTCGCGCCGGTGTAGATTTCGTCTAGTACGGCATCCAAGCCTTTACCTTCCGCCGCGCGCGTGCCGTCAGATTTCATCACAACATGCACAAGCGTGTTCGCGTCACCGTGACCCAGCCCAAGTTTTTGCTTGAGCATGTCGCGGATCTCGCTGTGTTTGGAGAGCCCGCTTTTCTTGACGAAGGCAGATAGCTCTTTCAGCGACATGCCTGTTTTCTTTTGAATGTTGGCAAGTTGGGTTTGGACGGCTTTATCGAGGGAACTCATCATGGGATAATCTCCTTTTGTAAAAGTCGGTTTTCCGAATTATAGAACATAATTTCTAAAAACGCAACTAAAAAATAAGACCCCGAGTTCTTTTAGAACTCGGGGGTCTGAGAATCCCTGTTTACGCGCGCTATGGAAAGCGATTCAAAATCTGGGCAATTGCCAGTGCAACGCCGACCCCTCCAAAAATTAACCCCATGCCTCCGAGAAGCAATGGCACGAAATACAAACTCATCCATCTTTTGATGCGGGCTTTTTGCGGGTTTTCGGGATCGTAAAGAACGTCAATGACCTGTCCCTCTTTGAACATCGGCGGGTTGCTCGACAAGTTATCAGCCACGACGATTGTTTGACCTTCAATAGTTGTAAATTGATATACAGGCGAGTAACCGCCGCCGCTATTGGAACTACGGCTGTATACCATTTGAATGACGGTTCCTTTTACTTCCTGCGCCTTGCCCATGAAAATTCTGGTGCGTATCAGGAAAAAAACAGCAATTGCCGCCAAAAGCCCGCCTAGAAGACTAAAAACAACGCCGACGGTTAAAGTTTCAGACATGGCATTCTCCTTATTAGACTTATGAAGTGTATCAGACTTCGGATATCTTAGCTTGTGCCAACAATTTTTCCAAATGCCGTTCCACAGCTTTACGCGCACGGATTGCAATCGGGGCGCTCAAAAATCTTCGGAGCGTGGACTCATCCTTGTCCCTTTCATACCAATCTCGAAACACCTCGATGACCCCCACCGCCTCACCTTCGGACTTTTGAACTGTCACTTCAACCCCAATCTCGATCTCCCCTTCAGTGATGACGCGGCAATACAAACCAGGTCGCTCGGCAAAACGGAAGCGTTTCACGAATTGCGGATCCCCCATCCGCGTTGCCAGCGTGGAGCAGGGGATGCGCGGCGCGGTCACTTCGAGGATCACCTCGCCGATGTGGAAACGATCCCCGATGTTAAAGTCCGCGCTTTGCATTTCGCTGATGGTCAGGTTTTCGCCGAACGTTCCTGCTAAAATTTCTTTTCCCAATTCCTGCGACCACCACGCATAATCCGCCGCGCCGTAGACGTAGATCGCCTGATCGGATCCGCCGTGATGTTTGGGACTGCCGATAAAGTCCTCGATGATTCCGAGTGAAGTGATTTTCACGCGATGCTGAGTTGGAATTTTGTAGATCCCGGTCGTTTCCAATTTTTCGCCGTTCTGCTGTGTTCGCTTCTGCCCGATATTGATGCTGATGAGTTTCATTTGTTTTTCCTGCTCTGCATTTCCTGAATGGTGACGAACTCGAAGCCTTGTGATTTGAGTTTCGGCACGACCGCCTCCACGATATGTTCGGCGAGCGAACCGTGCCCGTGACCGTCGTGCAGGACGATGACCGAACCCGGCAGGGAGGAGTCCATGACCTGTTGGATCGTCCAGCTTAATGGTTGCAAAAAATGCGGCGGGATGCAATTCCACATCACGAGGCGGTAACCCCACTCTGCCAGCAGGGATTTTGTTTTCGCGGTGAACAATCCATACGGCGGGCGGACGTCGCGTATTTCTGTTGTCGAGATTCCACACGCTTGTGAGATCAATTCCTGTGTTCTTTTCAACTGGTCCTGTAACATTTCTGGTTTTTCAAACGGAAACGGAACGTGGCGGTAGCAATGGATTCCGATCTCGTGCCCGCCAGCATGGATTCGCTTCACGAGACTTTGATTCTTTTCAGCATCTTTCCCGATCAGGAAAAACGTTGCGCGGATTTCATGTCTTGCCAGCACATCCAACACCCCCGGCGTGTCGCGCGGGTGCGGACCGTCGTCGAAGGTGAGGGCGATCTCGCGGCGAGACGCGTCGCCACGCCATAAAATATCGGGGTGGCGGGCTTGCATCCATGCATAAACGCGGAGGAGGAGGGGAGTGATCATGGAAATTTGTTCGAAACCCGGAGCGCGGACTTCAGTCCGCAAACTAAGCAGACTAAAGTCTGCACTCCGGGATTAACGAAGTCCGCGTTCCGTGCGTTCCGTGTCTTTCCCTTCCCACTCCTCCATGAACTGGGACAGGAATTGCACCATCACTGCATGTCTTTGTTCTGCAATTTGCTTCGCGGTGGCAGTGTTCATCTTGTCTTTGAGCAACAACAATTTTTCGTGGAAGTGATTGATCGTGTCGCTGTTGCTGTTTTTGTATTGCTCGAAGGTTTGATGGAGTTGTGGGGGAGAGGTTGGATCGTACAGCGGACGGTTTTTATAGCCGCCATAAGCAAAGGCGCGCGCGATGCCGATGGCGCCGATGGCGTCGAGGCGGTCGGCGTCTTGCACGATGAAGCCTTCGAGCGAGTCCATTTTGTTATCCACGCCGGCGCCTTTGTAGGAGATGTGCTTGATGATGTTGCACACCGCGTCCTTGATGGCGGGGTCGACGGAAAGCGAATCCAGCCATCCCTTGGCGCGACGCGGGATTTCATCATCCGAATCGTTGAACTTCCAATCATCCAGATCGTGGAGAAGCGCGGCGAGTTGCACGATGAATTTGTCCGCGCCTTCGTGTTCGCAAATGTGAAGCGCGGTCTGCCAGACGCGATAGATGTGCCACCAATCGTGACCCGACGAGTCGTCTGAAAATTCCTGCTTGATGTAATCGGCAGTTTTTTGGATGACCTCCTGCTGGTTCATCGTATTTGCTCGGCGAGGAGGATCGAGGCGATCATCGCGACGAAGGTGAGACCTGAGCCTGTGAGCGTGCCAGCCAGCACGGAGACCAACACCGCGGGGACGTTGCCCCAATTCGACTTTGTTATGAAGCGGATCGTGAGCCACCACGCGATGATGACGGCAAGGATGTTGCCCACGCCCTGACAGATCAACGAGGTGACGAGCGAAATCGAACCCACGCGTTCGCTCGCCCCATTGAGTAGGACTATTTGACCAAAGAAAAGGATGGCACCGATGATGATCAACAGGATGAAGGTTATTACAGCCGAGATGATGGCAGGTGTTTTGTTGGGCATAGGGTCTCCGGTGAGTGATTTTACACTGTATCGTCTGCTTTCAAAATATTGTATAATGACTTCAATCAAGGACCGTTTATGGAACAGATCACCATCCGAATCAAAGACAAAAAAAAGGCGCAAACCCTTTTGGGTTTTCTCAAATCGCTGGATTTCATCGAAAGCGTGTCTGAGAAAGATTTGGCTGTTGAAAAAGCGTCGAAAAGTAGTGGGGAAGGCGATTTCTTTTCAATGGCTGGTTTCTGGGCTGGGCGGGATATAACCCTGCGATCTATTCGCGAGCAGGCGTGGCCTTATCGCGCATGATTCTTTGCGATACAAACATTCTTATTGAGTTCTACAAAGGCAATTCCGAGATCGTTCAGGAATTGCAAAACGTTGGGCTTTCCAACCTGTCTATCTCCACGATCACGGCAGGTGAATTATATTTTGGCTCTAGGGATAAACGTGAATTAGAGCAGATCAAGAAGAATCTAGCATTGCTGAATCAAATTCCACTTGACGCCGATATTTCAGAGCGCTTTCTCACCTTGCTTGAAGAATATGCTTTGAGCCACCGGTTGAGTGTTCCAGACGCGTTGATTGCTGCCACAGCCATTTCACAGAATATCCCGCTTTATACGCTGAATCTCAAGGATTTTCGATTTATTTCTAATTTACAGATACATAAGGCATAGATTTTCATTTGCCTCGTGAGTTTTCCTTCACCTTACCCCC
>CAZQES010000050.1:0-24438 GCA_964591425.1 uncultured Anaerolinea sp. | reverse complement strand
CCTGGTGAGGTGACAGCATGACTATTAATGACCCGATCGCCGATATGTTGACCCGCGTCCGCAACGCCGTGATGTCCGGTCATACGCTCGCGGCAATGCCCAGCAGCAAGCTCAAACTGGAGATCGCGAAAATTCTCAAAGATGAAGGCTTTCTCGAAGGTTTCGAGGTGGTGGAAGGCGAGCAGGTTCCGCAAAAAACCCTGCGCCTGAAGATCAAGTACGTCGGCGAACGACGCGAAAAACGCCCGGTCATTTCCGGACTGGAACGCGTGAGCAAACCCGGACGCCGCGTGTACACAAAGAAGCAGGATATCCCCTGGGTGCTCTCCGGGATCGGCGTTGCCATCCTTTCGACGCCCAAGGGTGTGATGACCGGCGCGCGCGCCCGACAATTGGGCGTCGGCGGCGAAATCCTTTGCAAGGTTTGGTAAAGGCAGGAGGTTTCAGTGTCTCGTATTGGACGATTACCCGTGGCGATCCCGAGCGGTGTGCAGGTGAATGTGCAAGGCTCGAACGTCCACGTGAAAGGACCGAAAGGCGAACTCAAACGCGCGTTTTCCCCCCAGGTGACGATCTCGATGGAAAACGGGCTGGTGGTTGTGACGCGCCAATCGGATCATCCGGCGGAGCGCGCCTTGCACGGCACCACCCGCGCGTTGATCGCGAACATGGTGCGCGGCGTGAGTTCCGGCTTCGAAGTAGTCCTCGAAGTGGAAGGCGTGGGGTACCGCGCCGAAATGGAAGGGAAAGTGCTGGCTTTATATGTCGGTTATTCTCACCCGGTGAAAGTGGAACCGCCCGCCGGTATTTCATTCGAGGTGGACCAGAAGACGCGCCAGATCAAGGTGCTGGGGTATGACCGGGAACAGGTGGGGCAGACGGCGTCGGAAATTCGCGGCACGCGTCCGCCGGAGCCGTACCACGGCAAGGGCATCCGATACGCCGGTGAAAGAATTCGACGCAAGGCTGGGAAAGCCGCGAAAGGAGCGAAGTAAGCATGGCAAATAACTCTCGTGCAGTGGCTCGCTCGCGCCGTCACGCGCGCGTGCGTAAAAATTTGGCGGGCACAACCGCACGTCCGCGTTTGAACGTGTTTAAGAGTCTCTCTGGCATTTATGCGCAGGTGATCGATGACAGCGCCGGACGCACGCTGGTCTCCGCGTCTACGGTGGATAGTGAGTTGCGTGAAAAGGCGAAAGGCATGAAGAAATCCGAGCAGGCAAAACTGGTCGGGCAGGCGATCGCCGAACGCGCAAAGAGCAAAGGCATCTCCACGGTCGTATTCGACCGCGGCGGTTTTCGATATGTGGGTCGCGTGAAGGCGCTGGCAGACGGCGCACGCGAAGGCGGCTTGCAGTTTTAGTTCCGTGTGGAGCAGGTAATGGCAGAATACGATAAAAACCAACAGAATTTTGAAACACAAGACCAGTTCGAAGAGCGCGTGATCGAGATCGCCCGCGTGGCGAAAGTGGTCAAAGGCGGCCGCCGCTTCCAGTTCCGTGTGACCGTGGTGGTCGGCGATAAAAAGGGCACCATCTCGATGGGCGTCGGCAAGGCGAATGCTGTGCCCGATGCGATGCGCAAGGCTTCGAGCCGCGCCCGCAAAGCGATGAAAGTGGTGAACCTTGCCGGCACGACTATCGCCCACGAAGTGCTCGGCAAAGTTGGCGGCGCGAAAGTGATGCTCAAGCCCGCTTCACCCGGCACCGGTGTGATCGCGGCAGGCGGCGTGCGCGCCGTTCTCGAAGTTGCCGGCGTGCGCGACATTCTCACCAAGTCGCAGGGCAGCGCAAACGTGTTGAACGTTGTGCAAGCCACGTTTGACGCGCTCGGTCAGTTGAAATCGCCGCAGGAGGAAGCCGCCCGGCGTGGCAAGAACGTGAACGACCTCAAGCCGTTCTGGGAGCGGAGGAAGCAACATGCCTAAGAAAGAATCTCAGGACAAGACCATCTTTGTGACGCTGGTGCGCAGTCCCATCGGTTATACCAAGGATCAAAAAGCCACGGCGCTCGCTCTCGGACTTCGCAAGTTGCACCAAACCATCGAGCATCGCGACACCCCGGCGATCCGCGGCATGATCAACAAGATCGTGCATTTGCTCCAAGTGGAAGAAGCAGGATAGACGATGAAACTTCATGAATTAGTGCCCAACGCGGGCTCCAAAAAGAATCGAAAACGCGTCGGACGCGGTATTTCTGCCGGGCAAGGCAAGACCGCCGGCCGCGGTACCAAAGGAGAAGGCTCGCGCTCCGGTCAAGGCGGCAAGATGTATCGCCAGGGCGGCAATCTGCCGTTCTACCGACGTTTGCCGTTCATGCGCGGGCAGGGATTCACGCCTCTCAACCGCGCCACGTATAACGAAGTGAATCTCGATCAACTCTCCGCGGCGTTCAAAGCCGAAGCGGAGGTGAACCCCGAGTCGTTGGAAAAAGCTCACTTGTTGCGCGACCCGCGTAATCCGATTGTTATCTTGGGGCGCGGCGAAATGAATGTTGGTCTCAAAGTCCGCGCGCATCGCGTCAGCGCGAGCGCCAAAGTCAAGATCGAAAAGGCTGGCGGAACCGTCGAGTTGATCGGTTCGTAATCGAAGAGGATGAAGAATCATGGCTGACAAGAAACCGTCCGCTTGGCGGTACCTGTGGAAGTCGGAAGACATCCGCCGCAAATTGCTCATCACACTGGGCATTTTGCTCATCTTCCGCATCGCGGCAAATGTGCCCGCGCCCGGTGTGGATCGCGCTGCGCTCGAGGCGTTCTTCCAATCCCAGAGCGGTCAAGGCGGATTCATCGGATTTTTGAACCTGCTCTCCGGCGGTACGATATCCAACTTCTCACTGCTCTCGATGGGCGTGTATCCGTATATCACGGCGCAGATCATTTTGCAGTTGTTGATTCCGATCATCCCCGCGTTGCAAAAGAGGATGGAAGAAAATCCGCGCGAAGGTCGCCGCTGGATGGAGAAATGGACATACTATCTTGCCGTTCCCATGGCGATGCTATCTGCTGTCGGGCAGATCAACATCTTCAACTCGCTCGCCTCACAGCCCATCCTTCCGTTTGGGTTCACCGCAGACTTGTGGCTGGCGAGTCTCACCACCTTGCTGGTCATGACCGCCGGAACAATGTTCGCGATCTGGCTCGGCGAATTGATCTCGGAATATGGGATCCGCGGGCAGGGACTTTCGCTGGTGATCTTCGCGGGTATTGTTTCGCAGATCCCGCAAAATATTCAGACCCTGTTGCTGGATGAAGCCAATCGGTGGGTTTTGTTGTCCGCGATGCTAATCGTGATCGTCCTGACGGTCATTGCGATCGTCTATGTTCAACAAGGTCGGCGTAATGTGCCGATCATGTTCGCGCAAAAGAGTCAGGTGTTCTACGCCATCCAGCGCGGTCGCTCGGTGAAAACTCCCCAGCCGCACCTGCCGCTCATGGTCAACCTGGCTGGCATGATCCCGTTGATCTTTGCCAGTGCGCTCCTGCAATTCCCTGCCATCGTCGCGAGTTACTTCCTGAACTCCGAAACGGAATGGGTGAGCAATGTAGCCACGAGCATCACCACGTTCTTCAATTCTACGGGAGCCAGCTCGTGGGGCTACTGGACGTTGTATTTCCTCATGGTCGTGACGTTCACGTATTTCTACACGACCGTACTGTTCGACCAACAGAACTACGGCGAGAACCTCAAACGCCAGCGCGCGCAGATCCCCGGCGTGCCGGAAGGCGCGGCGACACAGCGATATTTGAGTCGCATTCAGAGCCGCATCACCTTGCCGGGCGCATTATTGCTGGGCGTTGTTGCGATCATGCCGTTCCTTTTGCAGTTGCTCATACCGGCGTCTGCGAATAGCGCCGGTCTGTTCCTCGCCTCCTCCTCGGGTTTGTTGATCGTCGTCGGTGTTGTGCGCGATACATTCATGAACATCGAAGCCGAATTGAAATTGCACGGATATCAGGAAAAACTCCTCATCAGTTAGGAGCGCCCATGGCGACTTACATCGTCCTCCTCGGTCCACCGGGGGTTGGCAAAGGCACGCAGGCGAAAACCTTATCCGAACGGACCGGGCTCGCGCATATTTCCTCGGGCGACCTCTTCCGTGAGAACCTTAAGAACCAAACGGAATTGGGAAAACTTGCCAAGAACTTCATGAGCAAAGGCGACCTTGTGCCCGACGATGTGACCATTGCGATGATCAAAGACCGCCTCGGTCGCGCGGACTGTGAGGCGGGCGCGATCCTGGACGGTTTCCCCCGCACCCCGGCGCAAGCGGAAGCACTCGAGGCGATGCTTGCCGATTTCAATGGGCATGTCAATGCAGTGCCGGTTATCTCCGCCCCGCGCGATGTGCTGGTCGAACGCTTGAGCGATCGCTGGACGTGCCGCGAGAGCGGGCATATTTTCAACATGAAGTCGAATCCGCCCAAAGTGACCGGCCAATGCGACTTCGACGGCTCAGAACTGTACCAGCGTGACGACGACCGGGCTGAGACCGTTTCGAAGCGAATCGATATTTATCTGGAACAAACCTCGCCGTTGATCAAATATTACCGCGATCACGGAAAACTACTGGAAATTGACGGGTTGCAATCCATCGAGCAGGTGACGCAAACCCTGATGACTGCGTTGAAAAATAGATCATGAGTTGGGCTCGCCAGATCCATCTCAAAAGCGCCGCCGAGTTGCAGACCATGCGCGAGGCGGGGCGCATCAATGCAGAAGTATTGGCGACCGTCAAGGCACTTTTAAAACTGGGTGTTTCCACTGCCGACCTCAACGCGGCTGCTGAGGCGGTGCTGAGAAAACACAAGTGTGTATCGCCGTTCAAGGGTTACGGGCATCCGCCGTTCCCGACCTCGATCACGACCAGCGTCAATCAGGAACTCGTCCACGGGATTCCGAGCAAGAAACGGATCCTGAAAGACGGTGACATCATCTCGATCGATTGCGGGACGATCCTCGACGGGTTGGTGGCGGACTCGGCTTTCACCGCCGGGGTGGGAGAAATTTCGCCCGAAGCGCGGAACCTGTTGAACGTCACGGAAGAAGCGTTGGGCGTCGCCATCGAGACGATGTGCGTCGGCAATCGCACCGGCGACGTGTCCGCGGCGATACAAATGTATGTCGAGAGTCATGGCTACCACGTCACCCGTGAGTATACCGGTCACGGTGTGGGGCGGCAGATGCACGAAGGTCCGCAACTGCCGAACTATGGCAAAGCGGGTACCGGGATGCCTCTGAAGCCCGGCATGACGATCGCCATCGAACCGATGGTGTTGGTGGGTACCGCGGAAACCCGCGTGCTCTCCGACCAGTGGACTGTAGTCTCTGCAGACGGATCATTGACGGCTCATTTCGAACATTCGGTCGCCGTCACCGAAGGAGAACCCCTCATCCTGACTGTCCCATGATCCGGGCAGAGTATGAATCGGCTAGACGAATAAAATTTGAGCGTGTATAATCGAAACTTCGGCTTTTGAAGGAAAATGTTAGGAGTAATTAGCAATGAAAGTATCACCGTCCATACGGAAACGCTGTGCCAAATGCAGGGTCATTCGGCGCAAAGGCAGAGTTTATATCATCTGCGAAAATCCAAAACACAAGCAACGGCAGGGATAGGAACATGGCGAGAATTGAAGGCGTTGATCTCCCGCGCAATAAGCGGGTGGAAGTTGGGCTGACCTATTTGTATGGGATCGGTCCGACGCGCGCGCGCAAGATTTTGGCGCAGACGCGCGTGAACCCGGATACGCGGGTGAAGGACCTTTCGGAAGCGGACGTTTCGGCGATCCGCGAATTCATCAGCAAAAATTACAAGGTGGAAGGCGACTTGCGCCGCGACGTGCAGATGAGCATCAAGCGGCTCATCGAGATCGGGTCGTATCGCGGTTTGCGCCACCGCCGCAATTTGCCCGTTCGCGGACAGCGCTCGCGCACGAACGCGCGTACCCGCAAGGGCACCAAGAAAACCGTTGCCGGTCGCGGACGACGCCGCGGCGCGAAGAAATAAAGAGGTAGGAGAATTATGGCTCAAAGTGTTCGTTCCACGCGCCGCACGGCTGGCGCCAAGAAAGCCAAGCGCGCCTTGTCGGCTGGGCAGGTGCATATCTTTGCATCGTTCAACAATACCATCGTCACCGTCACCGACATGGAAGGCAATACCCTGGCGTGGGGGAGCGCCGGATCCGCCGGTTTCAAAGGCTCGCGCAAAAGCACGCCGTTTGCAGCGCGCCTGGCGGCTGAACAGGCGATCAAAGCCGCACAGCAACTGGGCATTCAGGAAGTTGAACTTTACGTCAAAGGACCCGGACCCGGCCGCGAAAATGCCATCCGCGCAGTGCAAGCGCTGGGACTCAAAGTCCGTTTGATCTCGGATGTGACCCCGATCCCGCATAACGGCTGCCGCCCGCCCAAGAAGCGGCGCGTGTAATTTAGTAGAGGAAAGTAATCTATGTCAAAGAATCTCAGTCCGGTTTGTAAATTATGCCGGCGCGAAGGCGAAAAATTGTATTTGAAAGGGGAGCGGTGCTTCACCCCGAAATGCTCGTTCGAGAAACGTAGTTTTGCCCCCGGTCAGCACGGGCGGACGGGTGGTCGAAGCGGCGGAGGCAACCGCACCGGGCGCGAGTCCGATTATCTCCGCCAGTTGCGCGCCAAACAACGCGCCCGCCGCGTCTACGGTGTTTTGGAACGGCAGTTCCGCCGTTACTATGAAGTTGCGCTTCGGCGCCGCGGTCTGACGGGTCTGAACCTGTTGCAAATACTCGAATCGCGATTGGACAATGTTGTCTTCCGCCTCGGGTTTGCCACGAGCCGGTCACAGGCGCGCCTGCTGGTGACGCACGGTCATTTTACAGTGAACGACCGCCGAACCGATGTGCCCTCGATGTTGCTCGATCAGGGTGATGTGGTGGCAGTGCGTGACGGTTCGCGTGACTTGTCGTACTTCAAAATCCTGGGCGATTTGGCGGATGCCCGCACATCGCCGGCGTGGTTGGCGCGCGATACGAAGAAATTGACCGGCGCGGTGCAACGCCTGCCCGAACGCCCCGAAATCGACGGGATTTTGAACGAGCAGTTGATCGTTGAATACTACTCACGGTAGTAGTTTATTACGGACGGTGGCGGAGACTTCCGCCTCAGAGACTAGTGTAAAGTACAGAGGTGAACCGTGACGGGTATCATGAATATGGTCATGCCGAAGATCGAGCGCGAGGCTGAGGCTCGAAACTATGGCAAGTTTGTTATCAGCCCCCTGGAGCGCGGGTATGGCGTCACATTGGGGAACGCCCTTCGACGCGTGTTGCTTTCCTCCCTGGAGGGAGCCGCCGTGACTGCGATTCGAATCGCAGACGTGTTGCATGAGTTTAGCGAGATCCCCGGCGTGCGCGAGGATGTGATCCAGGTGATGTTGCAGGTCAAACAACTGCGGCTCAAACTGGACGGGGTGGACAGCACTCGTATGCATTTGGAAGTGCGCGGCGAAGGGACGGTCACCGCGGCGGATATCATCACACCGGCGGAGGTGGAGATCGTCAACCCCGAGCTCTTCCTCTTCACGGTGGATAACCCCAAGACCAAGCTCGACCTCGAATTTACGGTCGAGCGCGGACGCGGCTATTCGCCCGCCAACGAACGAAGCGGGCATATGCCTATCGGTGAACTGCCGATCGACGCGATCTATAGCCCGGTCAAACGTGTGAATTGGGAAGTGACCTCTGCCCGCGTGGGTCAGAGCACGAACTACGATAAATTGAACCTTGAGATCTGGACGGACGGCGCGATCTCGCCGGAACGCGCCTTGAGCACCGCCGCGCGGCTGATCATCGACCACCTGCGTTACATCGCAGGCATCAGCGAAGAGTCGTTGACCATCGCCGTCGAAAAGGAAGTGAGCGGCAGCCGCGTGAGCAGTGAACTGGCCGACACACCGGTCGAATCGCTCGACCTTTCGGTGCGCGTGTTCAACTCGCTCAAGCGCACCGGTATCGCTACAGTCGGCGACGTGCTCGACCTGCTCGAAAAAGGCGAAAGCGCGGTCATGTCCATCCGCAACTTCGGTGAAAAGAGCCTCGACGAACTGCGCCAGAAGATGCGCGAAAAAGGCTATCTCAAGGACGAAACGAATTCTGTGGAGTAATTTGCAATGCGGCATCAAATATCAGGCTACCGATTGGGGCGATCGTCCGGGGCGCGAGTGGCGCTTCGACGCAACCTCATCAAACAATTTTTCACGCACGGGCGCATCCAAACGACGCGCGCCAAAGCTGCCGCGATCCGCGGCGACGCCGAGCGTTTGATCACACTCGCGCGCAAGAGCGCGGACGCGACGCCCGAACAGAAAGTTCATGCGCGCCGCCTTGCCATCTCGAAACTTGGCGACAATCAGCTCATCAAGCAGTTGTTCGACGATATCGCCCCGCGCTTCGCCAGCCGCAACGGCGGTTACACCCGCATGTTGAAACTCGGTCCGCGCATGGGCGACTCGGCGGAGATGGTGATTTTGGAATTGGTGGAAGAATAATTCGTTCATTCGGCAGTTGAACTGCCGAATGAACTCAAGTTCATCCAGCACGATTTGCCAAGAAGATCGAACCGCTGGATGAACATAGAACGTAAGATGGCACGTTACCAATTGACTCTTGCCTACGACGGCACGGATTTTTTCGGAAGCCAGCGGCAGGCAAAAAAACGAACGGTGCAGGGCGAACTCGAAAAAGCCTTGCGCGGTCTCGGATGGACTGGACGCTCGATCCTTCTTTCGGGGAGGACCGACACCGGCGTTCATGCGACGGGTCAGGTTGCCGCGTGCGACCTCGACTGGGCTCACACCGACGAAGAACTCGTCCGCGCGTTGAACGCGCAGTTGCCCGCCGACCTCTCGGTGCGGAACGCGAAAATCGTCCGCGCTGATTTTCATCCGCGCTTCGATGCAATTTCACGGACGTATCGGTATCGTTTGTTTTACGATGCGTTGCGTGACCCGCTCCGTGAACGGTTTGCGTGGCGAGTGAACCCAAACCTGCGAGGCGAACTGTTGAAACAAACGGCGCGAGTTTTCATCGGCAGGCATGATTTTTCAGCGTTCGGCTCGCCGACCACGCCGAAAGGCACCACCACGCGGACGGTGATGAAAGCCGAATGGACGCGAACCGGTAAAGAAGAATGGCAGTTCGAGGTCGAAGCCGACGCGTTCTTGTATCGTATGGTGCGCAGACTGGTCTTTGTACAGGTCGAAGTTGCGCAGGGAAAAGTTTCAGTGGAGGCGGCGGCTGAGATGTTGAAGCAAGCCACACCAGCGAAGCGAAGCGGTCTCGCTCCCGCACACGGGCTGACGCTCGTCGGAGTGAAGTATCAAGAGTCAATGAAATAGAAATTATCACAGAGTTGTGTAGTCCGCACGCTGAAAGCGTCTAACGCGGATTGAAATAAAAGAAACGGAGAAACTGAACGTGTACAAGTCGTACTATCCGAAAGCAAGCGAGATCGAGCGCAAGTGGCTGCTCGTGGACGCCGAAGGGCAAACCCTCGGGCGGATTGCCTCGCGCATCGCCCACGCACTGCTCGGCAAGCACAAAGCGACCTTCACGCCCGGCGTGGAGATGGGTGATTTCGTGGTGGTGATCAACGCCGAGCGCGTGAGCGTGACCGGCACGAAGACCAAGTCGAAGTTGACCACCAAGATCTACCACCGTCATTCGAATTATCCCGGCGGTTACAAGGCGATCAGCCTGCGCGACCAGTTACAGCAACACCCCGACCGCGTCCTGCGCGAAGCGGTGTGGGGCATGTTGCCGAAGAACCGCATGGGACGCGCGTTGCTCAAGCGTTTGAAGATCTACGCGGGACCGAACCATCCGCACGGCACGAATAACCCCGTGCCGCTGGCATAACAGAGAAAAAGGAAGAAGTCATGTCTGTTCAATATTATGAAGCAGTGGGCCGCCGCAAGGAAAGCACCGCGCGCGTCCGTTTGATGGGCGGCTCCGGGAATTTCGTGGTCAACGAAAAAGAAGCCGGTGTGTACTTCCCCCGCCTCGGCGATCTGCAGGACATCCTGCGCGCGTTCTCTGCCGTGGGGCAGGATGAGAAAAAGTACGATATTACGGTGAAGGTCAACGGCGGCGGCACGACCGGTCAGACCGAAGCCGTGCGGCTTGGGCTTGCTCGCGCACTCGTACTACTCAACGGCGATTGGACCTCCTCGCTCCGCAAGAACGGCTTGCTCACCCGCGATGCGCGCATCAAGGAACGCAAGAAGCCGGGTCTCAAGAAAGCCCGCAAGGCGCCTACCTATACAAAGCGGTAGTTCAGTAATCAGTTATCAGTGACCAGTGATCCGTAATTCGTGAGATACTATTTGCGAATTACGGATTATGTTTTAAAGTTAACCCGGTGGTTGAGCGCAAGCAGTCGAAACCACCGCTAACTGAAGTATTTCTTGTTACAAGATTTTGTACGCGTACTGGTGGTTTCGATACGCTGCTTCGCGGCTACTCAACCACCAATGATCTCTGGAGATTTTCATGAACCTTGCCCTTGTCACCCAAACATTCGACACACTCCGCATCCCTCCGCCCCCGCGGTTGACTCTGCTCGACGCGGCGACTCTCGCCTCGGCGCATGTGCCGCCGTTCCCACCCGATATGCCGGCGTTGATACTCGGAATCGATTCGAAGGAACTGGCGTTGCAGGTGAGGGATGTGTTGCTTGCGGCATATCCAAGTGAATGTGTTGTGATTGTGGTGGGGGAGGGAAAGAGGAAAGAGGAAAGAGAATTGGGAGAATTGGAGAATTTCGTTTTTTCTGTATCAACTTGTTTGTATGTTCCTCAACTTGGCGAAGGGACATCGTTCGAGTCGTTTGCCGAGATCGTTGCCCATCTGCGCGCGCCGAACGGATGCCCGTGGGATCGCGAGCAGACTCATGAGTCGCTGAGGAAGCACCTGCTCGAAGAATCATACGAAGCCATCTCTGCCATAGACTCGGGCGACTTCGACCACATGCGCGAGGAGTTCGGCGATCTGTTGTTGCAGATCGTCTTGCAGGCGCAGATCGCTAGCGAGGCGGGACAGTTCAACGTCAACGAAGTGATTCGCGGAATCCACGCGAAGATCGTGCGCAGGCATCCGCACGTGTTCGGCGACTTCAAATTGGATGGCGTGGACGATGTGTTGGCAAATTGGGAAAAACTCAAAGAGCAGGAAAGAGGAAAGAGGAAAGATGGGAAGGGATTGTTGGACGGTGTGCCGGTTGCTTTGCCCGCGTTGAGTCAGGCGCAGGAATATCAGGATCGCGCCGCGCGCGTTGGCTTCGATTGGAATGAGATCGATGGCGTGCTCGATAAAGTGAATGAAGAGATCGAAGAGATCAAAAACGCTGAAACCGATTTTGAATTGGCGTCTGAAATCGGTGACCTGTTTTTCGCGCTGGTCAACGTGGCGCGCTGGAAGAAGGTGGATGCCGAGTTTGTGTTGCGGGCGGCGAACGCGAAATTCAAGAAACGCTTCGCGCATGTGGAGCAGGGCGCGAAAGTGCAGGGACGAAGTTTATCCGACTTGAAATTGGAAGAAATGGAGTCGTTGTGGCAGGAGGCGAAGCGATCCGATTGAAGGAATTTGAATGTGCTTTCGGCGCGCTCATCACGCAGGAGCAACTGGATCAGGCATACTCGGTCAAGGGAGCCATTCTGCCGGATGGGTCATTTGGGAAGTAGTTTCTTCTACGATTGAGTTTGGCCAAGGTAGTTCTCCCGATGTGATGACGGTCCATTGCCCTTGCACAGACCTCCTTTTTCGGCACTTTGACGCTGTAACTCATCGGTAGGTGGTTTTTCGTTATGCTACTATCCCAACCTCAAGCGGAATCTGGTGTATTGATCATCTTCGGTACCATCTAAGGAGGAGTTATGATATGTGTCGAGTTCTATTAAAAAGGCAAATTGTAAACGCGCCCTGTGATCCAGAAAACGATCCCAATGACTAAGGCTCCACCACTCAGCCACAACTCGCGCAAAGCAACTGTACGTTCTTGCGTAATATAAGCCCGACTGGGATAGGCAGAATCGTAGGTGATCTCCAACGCCTGACCCACCTCATAACGGCGTTTAGGGAAAATACTGCTGGTGTTTACTTCAAAAACCAGCTCGGCCCCAGAGGACGAATAATACTGAATCAGGGGACGATCTTGATTTCCAAGTGCCGCGGTCCATGTCCCGCTCCCTAACATATTCTTTGAAGATGATACTTTACCCTGAGTGGTTGCGCTATTCCTTTGGATGTTTTTCATGTTCAACAACTGCCGGATGGCGGGAATGCCCATTACTAGACCGAGCAAAATCAATAGCATTGAAATTCCGTAAATCATAATTGTCTCCTGTCGTTTGAAATCAATATGAGATCAATGTTTATTACTAAATTATACTAACGACTCCGCGCTCTCTTTAAACCTCTCGGTAACGTCTGATAGATTTTCGGGACAACCGCCCGATTGGATATTTATACAGCTACTGGCTGTATAACTCCTTATAGGCAGATTATACATCCAGATAGCGACGAGTGTCCGAATGAGCAAACTGCCTTCCTGAAAAATCAGGAAGGCAGTTTGCTTTAACCTACTTCTTTTTCTTCGCGGTTGACTTGCGAGTTGTCTTCTTCGCCTTCCGCTTGGCGGGTTTCCGCTTTTTCGCAATTGTTGCCCGGGTGAGTGCGGGTAATGCCTTGAACAGGGATGTCAGCGCGTGGCTTCCGTTCAGTTTGGGGAACATGATGTTGTGGTACATGTTGTACATGGTGAAGGCAAACAGGGTTTCGGGAAGCGACTTGTCATCGAGTGGATAGTTAACACCAAAGGCGTAATTTGCAATTGCCAGCGCGGACATCAGCGCGCCGTCTTCCGAGTCTACAGTGGTGTTGTTACCGGCGAAGTACACGTTGGTGTTCATCTGTCCCGGATACGAGAGGTTGCCTAAGCCCTGCGCCATGTACAGTTTGGTCTTCGGTCCGTCCATGGCGGAGGGAGTCCATCGTCCGTGGGTCCATGGTTCGCTGAACAGCACTTTCTTCGGGTCGGGTACCTTTTGTCCCTTGGCAGGATAGGGGATGTAACCGTACATGGTGAGGTCGTATCCGTCGGCGTCGGGGTCGTTAAGCACGTTCTTTTGGATGTACGTGGTAAAGGTATCGATCAGGTTATAGTTCCCGTTCTGGTTGCCGGGCGCGTAGTATGCGTTGAACTGGAGCGTTTCGAGTTGTTGCGTGAGGTCGGGTGAGAGCATCTGCGCGTCGGTGTGGATGTAGCACATACCCCACAACAGGTCCCAAGTCACGTGCGGACCCGAGGGGTTCATGTTCGTGTCCCGGTAGTCGCCGATGGGATAGTCGAATTGGGGGTTGTAGTACACGTTATCCCAGAAATATTTGTTGTTCGGGTTATCGAGGACCTTCGAGTTCGTCCACATGTCGGTGGTCAGTACGACCTTGTCGAACGTCCGCGAGAGAATCGGCTTACTGCCGTTTTTGCTCCATTGCACCGTAACCTGACCGGTGGTTTGATCCGTCCACACTGCGCTGACTTTCGAATCGTAGATCACCTTGGACGAGGTATACGTCTGGGCGACATCGAGCATCGCTTTCACCCACGATTGCGCCCCGTTGGCAAACCTCTGCCAGCCTGTGCCGGGTTTCGTAAAACTACCGAGCGGGGTGGGGAATCCCCACGATTTCGGCAGAGGCAGGGTGGCAAAGATCGGAAACAGATCCATAAAGATCGTGTCTTTGAGGAGCGCGTTGCCGTAGCCGTTGATGATACTCATGTACGGCGAAAGGATGTAATTAATGAAATCGGTTTTGTTGATGAAAGGGATGGGCGGGTTCGGGTAGAAAAAATCGTACAATTTTTTCATCGACCAATGATCGAACAGTTCGGCTTCGATAAAATCCTGGAACAGGTTCGCATCGAATTTCATCTCACTGCTGTAGAGCGCGAAGTTGGGTCCTTTTTGGTACTCTGGAAAATTGCCCCAATTCATGGGTTTACCGTTCAAGCGCGGGAACGCGGCGGCGACCTTGAGCGAGTTGTAGTCGTTCATCGGCACGCGAGACTTGAACTCCGGTCTCTGCAACATGACGTGCACGTTCGGGTACATCATCGGGGAGATGAACTGCACGCCGATGTCGATCGGCAATTTCTTGTTGGGTTTACCCGGCACGGGAACGTAATACGTGAGCGAGTGTCCGCCGACCCCGCCGAATCCGCTGTTAGGATTTGGGGGCGGCTGGTCGTGGATGAGAGTAATGTTCCACTCGCTTCGGGCGACCGGGTCTTGCGACAGCGCCCACAGCAGGGCAACACCCGTCGCGCCACCACCGACTATACAAACATTTTTCTTTGCCATGATGATTCTCCTAGATTTGATAGTTCGTACCAGTAATGACCCCGAAGGGGTCAAATGATTATAGATTTTCGGCGAGGTGTTATTTTCAACCCCGTAGGGGGTGTCATAGACCTAACACGTTATGTCATCTGTCGCTACGGCGCCACGCGACGCCTTCGGGATTTGGGAACGTCTTTCGATTCTAAAATCATTTCATCTCTAGAATCATTTCATCCCTTGGGGATCAGAGCGCGTAAGGTGAGTTCGGTAATTGATGAGCCAGTAGATTCGTGTGACCGCCAGTATCACCACAACCACCAGACTGAACATAAAGCCGAACGTCCATGGTATGCCGGGGTTAGCCAGCATGAAATTGATCGTGGAATAGATTTGCAGGACATCCCCGATCAGGAACGCGCCGAGCACCCAAGCCAGCCGGTCATTGCGTTGACTCCACAAGGCGGTGAATTCGAGATACACCAGCGGGACGAGTTGTACGCCGTACCAACGAATGACCTCGAGCGGGATACCGGTCAATTTTTGCGGTGTGTATTCCGCCAAAAAACCCGCTGGATCGATCAGGTCAAGGATGGCGGCATACGAACTCAGCAATACTTCGATGTAGAAGATGATGCGCGCGATTTTCACATTCAGATTCCTTCTCTTCGAATTTCTATAACACACCTTGCCCATCACAGACCCCGAAGGGGTCAAATGATTATAGATTTGGCGAGGTGTAATCTTCAACCCCGTAGGGGTGTCATAGAATTGATAATTTATATCATCTGTCGCTACGGCGCCACGTGATGCTTTCGGGATTTGGGAGCGTCTTTCGATTCTAGAATCATTTCATCCCTGCGGGATTAGGCTCGTGAAGAATTCAATTCATCGAGCAAGGATTTGGCTTCGACCAAGTCTGGCGTGTCCAACCCTTCGGTGAATTTGGCGTACAACGGGGCGAGCATCTCGCGGGCTTCGGAGGCGCGTCCGCATGACTGAAGCAGGCGTCCGAGGCGCGTGACCGCCCGCAATTCCTGGGTCAGCGCTTGATATTTTTGCGACGCGGCAATGGCATCCCGGTAGCCCTTTTCCGCCGCCTCCAAGTCTGGATCGGTTTGCATGAGTCGAATGTTCGCGCGGACGCGATGCAGTTCGGGGAAGTGCATCTCCTCCTCGGGAGCCGCGCCGAACGCGTCCTCGATGGTTTGCAATGCCTTTTCGATTTCGCCCGCGCGCGCATGCGCCTCTGCCAATTGTGAAAGGTATTGTCCGAGCGAACTGTGTGTGCCGGAGGCAAGATAATCCGTGAGTCCTTGTTTGATTTCGGCGATGCCGATCGCGTGGTCACCCAGAAGGGTATGAGCAATGCCTTGATACATCGTCCCCCACGCGAGGAAGGAGGGGAGTTGTTCGCTTCGCGCAATTTCGAGCATGGCTTCCGCGTGTTCGCGCAGGGCTTGCGGGTCGCGCAGGTAGATGAGCAGACTGCATGCGGCTAGATGCGCCATAGCCATATTGGCTGGAGTTAGAGGCGCGGCGATTTCGATCGTTCGAGCGAGCACTTCGCGCGCCTGATCGATCCTGCCAGTCTGCCAGAGCGCCAGCGTGGCGTGGTTTCGCACGGTCACTTGCGGGTCGAACGGAGACCAGGTGTGCTCTTCGGTCTTGTAGTTTTGCAACATTTTCTCGACCGAAGTGCCGACCTCGGCAAAACGGCCGAGAGCGTAATCGGTGATGCCTCTTGTAAAATATGCCCACACCACATACATGGGAATCTTGTCGCGCTCCGCAATGCGGATCAGTTCGTTCGCCAGCTCTTCGGAGGCTTTCATATCGGAGTGGGTATTGGCGGTAGACCAAAGCCCCAGCAATATGAAAAAGAATTGAGGCGAGTCACCCAATTGCACCGCGATCTCGCGGGCGCGTTGATAGGCTTGCATCTCTTCGGCAGAGCCGAATCCTTTCGTTGCCGCGAAAATGTGCCCGATGGAGATCTGTAACGGCAGTTCCATTTGAGCACGATCCGGTGAATCAGGCAGGGTTTGAAGCATATTGATCGCTTTCTTGTAATGTTGACCTGCCTCGATGAGCGCTGCGCGTCCCTGTGCGTAATCGCCTGCGGTTTGCCACGCTTCGACCGCCCTCTCCGCATCACCGGCTTCTGTGAGGTGATGCGCCACGAGTTCGGGCCGTTGTTTGGCGATCTCGGGGAATTTTTCGTTAAGCGCTTCGCTGACCGCCCGATGCAGTTCGCGCCTGCGGCTTTTCAACAGGGACGCGTAGGCGGCTTCCTGCACGAGCGCATGTTTGAATGTGTAGGTGATATCGGAACCGCTTTCATCCTTGAAGACCAGCCCTGATTCGATCAGTTGACCGAGTGCATCCGAGAGTTGCTTTTCATTCTGTCCGGCAATGGCAGATAGTAATGAGTGTTGAAATGCCCTTCCAAGCACCGAGCCGATCTGCGCGACCTCCTTGTTTTGACCGAGAAAATCGAGGCGCGCCATGAGCAGGTCCTGCAATGTAGACGGGATCTGTTGCGCGCCGGCGGCGATAGCCCGCGCGTTCGCCATCGTGTAGGAGAGTTCCTCGGCGAACAACGGATTTCCATCGGTGCGACCGGCAAGGGTTTCCAACGCCTCGGGCGGGACGAGGCTTCCCAGCAACCCCCCGATCATTTCACGGACGTTCTCCTGCTCGAGGCGGGTGAGGTTGATCAACGTGTGGAACGGACGCGTGGGCCACGGCGGGACGAAGCGCGGTCGCGCGGTGAACAACAACATCACCGCCGCAGTCTCCACCTGATCGCCCAGCATCACAAATTCCTCCAGTGTGGAGGGGTCGGCAAAATGCAGGTCCTCGACGATCAGCACGGTGGGCTGTGTGTGCGCCGAGCCGATGACCCAATTGACGAGCGTTTGAAGCAGTTGTAATCTTTGTTGTTCCGGCGACAACAACAACGGCGGATATTTGCCGGGAGGGATCGTGAACCCGAGCAACGATGCCATCAGCGGTACCGATGTTTCAGGGTTTACGCCGACCAGCGAGAATGAATTTTCCAGATCATTGATCTTTGTTTCTGTGGTCGTCTCGTGCGTCCAGTTGAACGCGTTGTTCAAAAGGTCGATCGTCGGGGCGAAGGGCGTATCCTGTTCGTACGGCGAAGACTCGCCTTCCACCCATGTGTGTGGGATCACGCCTATATCCTGCTTGAATTGCCGAAGCAGGCGTGATTTTCCAATCCCTGCCTCGCCGGTGATCATCACCAGTTGCCCCTTGCCTTTTTGCACCTGCGACCAGCGGCTCATCAACAAGTTGCGCTCGTTCTCGCGTCCCACGAACGGGGTGAGCGGTGTGATGCCGCCCGCGTGCAGTCGACTGCGCACGCCGGAGGGTCGCTCGACGCGATAAAGTTGCACCGGATCCGGCACGCCTTTAAGGATGTGAGGACCGAGATCGTCGACAACGAAGAAGCCGGCGACGAGTCGCTGTGTTGCCGCGGAAATGCAGACGGAACCCGGTTCAGACGCCGCCTGGACTCTTGCCGCCACATTCGGCGTTTCTCCGAAAATGTTGCCTGAGTCGCCGCCATCCTGACGAATCATCACCTCGCCGGTGTGGATGCCGACTCTCACCGCGATCTGTTTTGAAAACTCCCGCTGGAGCGATTCGTTCAATTTTTGGATCTCTTCGATCAGCGTCAACCCCGCGCGCACCGCGCGTTCCGCGTCGTTCTCGTGCGCCATGGGATAACCAAACAGGATCAGCACACCATCCCCCAAATATTGTTGTACGTGCCCTTCGAATCGCTTGACGACGCTGGCGGCTGTTTGGTGGTAGCGGCTCAGGATGCTATGCCAGTCTTCGGGGTCGAGTTGCGCCGATAGTTCTGTCGAACCGACCACGTCTGAAAACATCACTGTCACTTGGCGGCGTTCACCGTGTGAGGAGGAAGGTAGAGTCATTCACTACTGTCCGATCGTCGGGATGGGTTGCGATACAAAACAACAGGGCAGTGAATTTCACTACCCTGCTGATATTACTTCTTGCCGTAGATGAAATACTTCCCCATACCGAGCGCCACACCCATGTCGCCGCTCACCTTCACCTTGCCTTTCATGAACGCCATGGTGGCATCGAGTTCGCCCTTCGAGATCTTGATGTAATCTTCCGAATCGACGGTCATCGTCATTTTCGGGTCGGGGTGCAAACCCTCAATCGATTCGCATTTTTGGTCCTTGATGATCAGGTACCAGTTGGATGCTTGCGCGCCTGTGAATTTGAATTGCACAACCGTATCCACCCCTGCGGCTTTGTCGGGCTGGAAGGCTGTCTTGATCGTTTCGGTCATCAACTCGCGGACGGTAGTTGGCATGGTCGTTCCTCCTCTGTAAATGTGTGGTCGGGTACTTGTGTTGTATAACACGCAAAGATACCGGCAGTTACTGGCAGGCTGTCACCCGATGAACTGCTCTGCCCGGTCGATCGCACCTTTTGCTTCCGCAAGCCCGACGCCGGTCACTTCGCGGTACAACTTGATGGCTTCGATCTTATTGCCGCGCCGCAGGGCATCTTGAATTTGCGGCGAGAGCGCGGGGTCTGAATTTGGATCGGCATACTCAATGTTGAGTCGGCGGTAAAGAAATTTCAAGCGGTCTTCCAGCTCGTTGAGGCGGGATCGAAGTTGTTGAACTTCAGTTTCGGTTACCATGTGCGTCTCCTATCCTTCGTAAAATAATTTTATCGGTTGCAAACAAAACGAGACAACGCGGCGTCGAACAAACCCGGCGCGGAGGTTTCGTCTGGGGCGTACACTTTCCACGCGAAGACGCGGTCGCCGCACGTCCACGCCGCGGCTCCGCCGTAGGGGAGCAGGGAGGTGGCGGTGGAGGTGATCGGGGTGTAGAGCACGTTCATCTCGCGAATCAGTTTCACGTCGAGAGTGCCGATGCGTGTGTCAATTCCATCTTCGAGGATCAGGTCGAGTAAAAACTGCGGGTCAGCCGCGCCGGGCGCGAGTTGCCACATCATTTGGATGAACAGGTTGCCGTTGAACGCGGCGAGCAAGCCTTGTGAATAACTGCTGGGCGCGGCGGGATTTTGTTGCGCGCTCACATCGTAGAACGCCATATCAATGGGATGACCGATACAAAACTGATATTCACAAAACAAGCCTCTCAGGTCGAATTGCGTTGGCGATGGGTACGGTGTTGGGACGGGTGGTGATGTGTTCGTGGGAATTGCAGATAACGTGGAGGCGACCGCCACTTGAATCTGAATGTCTGGGTCGGGTTTTGGCGCGCACGCGGTTACAATTAATGCGGCGCTTAGAATTAACTTGATTTGCATTGTGCGATTATACAGGCATACGGAACATTCTGGATGGCGTTCACGTCCTTCGCCAAGGAGTTCGAATGAAACGAAACAACTTGATTTTCATGATTTTAGTTTTTGTCCTCTCCGCCTGCGCCGGTCAAGCAGAGCCCACCGAACAATCTTTTGTTCCGATCGGCGGCTTGAGAACACCCACACCCAAACCCACACAACAAGCGGATTTGACGCCCGCCGAGCAGGCGGCTATCTCGCGTCTGTCCTCGCTTCTCAACCTGCCGCCGGATGAGATCAGCGTTATCTCAACGGAGGCAGTGGAGTGGCCCGATGGTTGTCTCGGCGTTCAGCGACCCGGAGTAATGTGCACACAGGCGATCGTGCCCGGTTACAGGATCATTTTGCAGGCAGGCGATGAGCAATTTGAATTCCACACAAATGAGAGCGGCAGTCAGGTGGTGCAGGTCGGCGGCGGTCCTCTTGGATTAATGGAAGAAGCCATCGCGGCGCAACTTGCTTTCAACCTTGGGTTGGATGTGGATGAAATCTCCGTCGTGAGCAGTAACGATGTCGAGTTTACGGATGGATGCCTCGAAGTTGCCATTGAGAATGTGCTGTGCGCGCAAGTGATCACCCCCGGCAAGATCATCGTGTTGCAATCAAACGGTTTTGAGTTCGAATATCACATCAGCGAGGATGGCAGTATCGTACAGCCTGCCACGATCGCGCTGACGTGGAAGCGGGAAGGCGGCATTGCCGGGTTCTGCGATCGGATGACCGTTTTCCTCTCCGGCGAAGTGTATGGGAATACTTGCGGTTCCGAACAGCCTGAAGGCACGATGAAACTCTTCACGGAATTGTTGACGGCGACCAAACAACAGCAATTCTTTAGATGGATGCAGGAATTCGATCAAGTGAGTTTGGATGCCTCTGACCCCGCCGGGGTTGCCGACCGAATGATCGTGACGTTGGAATTTCAGGGCAATGGGGAGGATTCACCAAGCGATACTGAAGTAGAAGCATTGCTGGAGTTTGCGCAGAATCTATACCAGCAACTATCTCGGTGATTTGATTCTGGATAACAAAAGACCGCTTTCAGAAAACGAGAGCGGTCTTGTTTCAATAACTATAGACTGATCGGATCAAGGCGCGCCGGCGCCGATCCACTCGATCACGTAATTCAATTCCTCTGCTGTGAAGTTCTTGAAATGATCCGTACGTTGCACTTGAACGAGACGGCTGTTCGCGCTATCTCCCGGCAAAATCACAGCTCCGTTTTCACCACCCGCCATTGCATCCTCACGCGAGAGCAATGAGAGCCCGGCGGATGGATCCGTGCCATGACAAGATGAGCAATTCGCCGCGAAGAGCGCGCCGATGTAATTTTCGAACGTAGGTGTGCCAATCGGAAAGGCGGGAGATGCTCCGGCGATGGGAGTAGGAATTTGCGCCTCAAGAACTTCGCGTAAGGCCGGAGCGTCGAATCCTGCGAATGTAAACACACTGCCATGGCAGGCGCTGTTCGAACAGAAGGATGTATTGCTCGTCCCGCCTGCGTCCTGGGTGGTGTGACAGGTGGAACAGGTCGCGTCGATCGCCCGGTAGTGGATGCTGATCCAGTTCGCGTTGAAATGTGGATCCGGTTCCATGCCGTGACTGATCTCGATATTCGTAACCGCATCTTCCGCATCGCGTACGATCGGTATGGCATGGCAGACGTTACATTCGAGCCGAACCGCCTGCTGATCCTCATTCAGGTGTTTTCCGTCATGACAGCGAAAACATCCCGGCGAGTTTTGGTGACCGATGTTGTTGGGATACGTCGTCCAGTTGATGCGTTGTTCAGGAAAGACCGTGCGGTCGTAGATCGCCTGGATTTCTGTAATGGCATTCTTGATCTTCTGTCCGTTCGCGCTGTAATACTCGGAGAAGTCGCTCCGGTAGGAATCCTCGAGCGCGGCAATTGCAGTCATCGCCTCTTCGCGCGAGGCGTACGTGATCGTGATCGCCGCCACCGCTTTTTGGCGGATCTGCGGAATTTCTGGATCGATCAACCCGCGCGACATGGCGAGGTCGACTGAGTCGGTGGGGAACATGAATTCGTGTGTGACCCGGTTATGGCAGGTGATACAGTCCATTGGTTTGAGCTGGCTCTCGTCCACCGATTTTGGGTCGAAGCCGGATTCAACGTCGATGTATTCGGTATAGGTCCCGTCCTCGTTCATCACGCGCACGTATGGAATTACTTGATGCAAGGGATCATCGGTGTAGTAGAAGACCGGTGTGCTGATGTGCCAATGGATGCCGCGCCCGCCGCCTTCGCGCTTCGAACCGCCGCCGGTCTTCATGATCAAGTATGTGACGGTCGAAGTGTTGTTCGTATCGCTGGCAAAATGGACGATATGACGCAGGCTGTCATCGGAGAACGTCTCGGGGCGATGACATTTTTCACAAGTTTCCACAGCAGGTCTTAATGCCTTTGCGCGAATCGGGAATTCGTAAAGCTTGAAGATCTGATAGTAGGACTCTTTTAATCCCTGAGATTTGCGTACGAGTTGGTTGGTAAAGGAGGCGCGCCCAATATGACATTCCTCGCAGGTAACGTTCGAGTGAGGAGATTCGAGATAGACGGCATTCTGCGGCGGCATCGTATGGCAGACCGTACCGCAAAAAGAAGGGGAGTTTGTGTATTCCCATGCATGGATTCCCCCGAAGGTCAAAAACAATATCACTAATCCCAGTGTTGCAATCGGCAGGATAAACATCCAGCGCGGGGAGTCTGGGGCGGGGAATAAGAAACCTTTTAGGCGTTCACGAAAGTTCATACGCGCCTCTCGTTGACCAACAAATATAGAATTGCAACCAGCAATTGAATTTCATTTTGTGGGGTTGTCTGCGTTACGATTTCAATTGTACCAGATATGGTTTTGCGCTTAGGAGCGAAAATTTACCGACCTGATAACGGAAACGAAGGGGTCAAGAAGATGCCGGGTATCCAATGCTTTAAATTATTCAGCCGCTGTCAAATCGAAAAACTCTACTCGTGTTCTCGGCTATGGAATGGCAGGTAACGGGCGGCAAAACTGAACATCATCAGCCAATAGGAAATCACGAGTGTGGCGACGGAAAATTCCACCCACGTGGGAGTATAAGAATTCACAACGATCACCGGCGTGTACGGATCGTAAGTCGGTGTGGCGATCAAGCCCGAAAAATTGTAGTTCCAGCGCGTGAGGATCGCGGCAAAAATGGGAATTACCGAGAAAGCCATCAAATAACGGAAATTTTTCACCGATCGCGCCGCCAATAAAACGGAGCCGGCGATCACGGGCAATAACGCCTGCCCAAGCCAGAAGGATAACGTGTAAGGACCTATTGCGTTCAATGCCTCGGTTTGCAGGCTGATATTGCGGTCGAAGGAATAATAATTGGTCACTGCCCAATCCCAAACGCGGAGATAGGTAAGCAGGAGTGTCACCCCGCCGGAAAGACGGGCGACATCGTAAAGCACATCGTCCTCAACCAGTCCGGGTCTCATAATGCGGAATACGATCACACCGAGAAAAAACAGCAGGGCGATGCCTCCGCTCATAGCAGACAAAACAAATTGCACCGGCGCGCTGGGGTTGAACCAGATACCCCGTCCGTACAGAACCGAATAGGTGGCGCCGAGCGAGGCTTGATGCAAAAGCGAGAGTGTGAGTCCAAATATCGCAAGTATCGGTCCGATCTTGTGGAACCAGTGCGCGACCGTCTTTGCACGGGTTGCGATCTTTCGTACGATAGGAAAGCGATCATGGAAAGGATGACTGGTAAAAAACGGGTGGTCAACGACGATTGGCACCATTTCTGCAACCAAAACGCCTAAGTACAACACAACGCACATCGTCACTTCCCAAAGGAGGGAATGAGGCTGCCAGAAAACGACCGGGTGCCAGAACCGGAACGGTTGACCAAGGTCAAACAGTAAGACCAGCCCTGCGGCGGAATAACCGAGAAAGCCGAGGAGCACTGCCAGTTTACCGATCACTTCGAATCGTTTTAGTTTCAAGAGATAGACGATCACCCCGAAGACAAACGCGGAACCTCCCAGCGCGATGGAGGAGAGGTCGATCGAGATCCACAGTCCCCAAGGTACTTTGTTGGAGAGATCGGTGACTTGCAAGCCGTTGCGCAAAACGATGAACGCGCCAACGAGCCCGAATAGGATGCCTGCTGACAGCAAGCCGATCCAATAGGGAAAAATATCAATATTGACCTTGCCAACTCGAAGCCTGGGATAATGAATATTGGATTGCATGCTCAACTTCCTTGAAAAGGATTCTCCGTCTCGGCATCGGGCGGAATATAGAAAACGCGCGGCTCGGTACTAAGTTCTTCGCGCAAACGGAGCGTGACCTTGGCATCTGCCAGCGCGACGGAGATCGGGCTTTCGGGATCGTTCAGGTCGCCGAAAATGCGTGCGGTGGTGGGGCAGGCAACCACACAGGCGGGAGTCGCTTGGGTATCCACGCCGGGGACGAGACCGCGTTCCAATCCCGCGTCGATGCGGTGTGAGCAGAAGGTGCACTTTTCAACCACACCTCGCGGGCGATTTGGAACTTCCTGATACCCGAACGTGGGCGATTGGGGACTCAATTCGATCGGTTCTCTCCAGTTGAACACGCGGGCTTCGTACGGACATGCGATCTGGCAGTACCGGCACCCGATGCAAAGGTCGTAATCCATGGCGACGAT
>CAZQES010000049.1:0-24452 GCA_964591425.1 uncultured Anaerolinea sp. | reverse complement strand
GCGAACACGAATGTGAGGGGATCGGCAAAGACAAGGTGTGTGTGCGCGTCGTCGCGATGGCAGAATTGCCCACGCGCTTCGGCGATTTTCACATCATCGCGTTCGAGAACAATCGCGATGGCAAGGAACATGTCGCCATCGTCAAGGGCGATGTGATCGGCGCGCAGGATGTGCCCGTGCGTTTGCACTCGGAGTGTTTGACGGGCGATGCGCTCGGCTCACTGCGCTGTGATTGCCGCGACCAGCTCGAAGCGTCGTTGATCGCGATCGGGCAGATGGAACGCGGTATGGTGTTATATCTCCGTCAGGAGGGGCGCGGCATTGGGTTGGTGAATAAGATCCGCGCCTATAGTTTGCAAGATCAGGGGCTCGACACCGTGGAGGCGAACCACGCGCTCGGCTTCCGCGACGATGAACGCGATTACGCGGTGGCGGCGCACATGCTCATGTCGCTCAAGATTCAATCGGTGTGGCTCATCACCAACAATCCGAAAAAGATCCAGCAACTCACCGATTACGGGATCCATGTTACCGATCGCATTCCGCACATCATGGAGCCGAACGAATACAACCGTTTTTATCTCGAAACGAAAGCCGCCAAGTCGGGGCATCTCATTGACTTCCACGGCAAGGAGCATTTGCCCGAACAAAGCGACCGCCCGTTCATCAAAGGCATGAGCGAATTACCCGTGGATGTTTATAGTGAATAAAACAATCGTCATTACCGGTGCAACCGGCGCGCTCGGAAGTAAAACCGCGCACGCGTTTGCCGCGCGCGGTCATTCGCTGGCGTTGCTCGATTTCGACCAGACCAAATTGGATTCCCTCGTACGCGATTTGAACCTGCCGGGCGAACGACTCTTCACCTCCATCGTTGACCTGCGCGATGCGCAGGCGGTTCATTCCGCCGCTGAGGCTGTGTCTGCCAAGTTCGGCGGAGTCCACGGGTTGATTCATCTCGTTGGCGGCTGGCTCGGCGGCAAGACAATTCCCGAAACTTCGGAAGACGACCTCACTTCGATGCTGGGTCAACACGTGTGGACGACGTTCCATTTGTTCCGCTCGTTCATGCCGTCCCTCGAAAAAAGCAACTGGGGACGCGTGATCACGGTCTCGCCGTCCACGGTTTCCAATCCATTGCCGAAGCGGGGAGTCTACACCGCCGCCAAAGCCGCACAGGAAAATCTGGTGTTGACCCTCGCCGCTGAACTCAAAGAGTCCAACGTGACGGCGAACATCATCCAAGTCAAAGCGATTGATGTGGACGCTTCGCGCAAAGGTACGGGAACTACTCCCGATGAGATCGTCGCCGCGATGTTGTATCTGTTTTCAGAGGAAGCGGCGAAAGTTAACGGCGCGCGAATACCCTTGTATTAAGCGAAACTCCCGAAGCCTGAAAGACTTCGGGAGTTTTTTGTAGATCGTTTATTGGCTTCCCGGGTTAAGGAACGTAGTAGGATGAAATCGCGCCGTCGATTACATCTAACACAGATTGATCGGCGCTATCAGACCACCAGAGCGTCCACATCAGCCACGTCTTTTTATCACTGCCGCGCACTTCAAAGAACGTGACGCCTGAATATCCGCCGCCTCGTGATTTCCATTCAAAGCGTTCAGAACCGTCCTGCATAATTTGGTCGCTGCTAATGCGGATATCGCCGTTGTTGGTTCCGGTGTTGCTGTAGTATGTATTGAGGATATCCAACGCGGCGGCTTGGCTGACCGAATTGTTTACCGCATTATCCGCGAATAGAACGAGGCTTTCGATAAAGGCCGTTTCATCCGGTGAACCAAATGTGTCACGGTAGGCTACGGCGTCGCTATAAATATCTCGACCCATATCTTCGTGTTCATAGGTCCAATTACCGGGCAGGTCGAACGCGAGCAGGTTGTTCTGATCGACAAACGTAACCAAATCAGAACTGCCTCCCAAATCTTCACTCGGGGTGGGCGGTTCCGTTGCTGGAGGCGGCTGTGTCGGGGATTGTTGTTGCGGTGGGTTGGTTGGCGGTTGGGCGGGCTGCGAAGGCGTGTCACCGCCGCCGCCGAGGGCGCATGCAAGCCCAACGATCAATACGAACGAAGTCAAGAAGAGCAGGGGTTTGAATGTTTTCATCGAATCCTCCAATTCGGGTATGCGGTAAGTATACGCAACGGGCGCATAAAAAGCAACCATTTGCCGCCGCCACTTTTGTGGTACATTCGTTCCGCCATGTCGCTTTTTGCCATTTCCATTTTACTGATCAGCGCCGTGCTTCATACCGCGTGGAACCTGCTCATCAAACAAGCCGAAGACAAATACATCGTCACCTTTTGGATGGTGACGTTCGGCGGATTGTTCGCGCTGGTCGCCTTGTTCTTCACGGGCCTGCCTCCGCGTGAGATGTGGAAGTTCGCCATCGTCAGCGTGTGTATCGAAGTGGTGTATTTCATCGCCCTCTCCTATGCGTATCACGACAACGACTTTTCACTGGTGTATCCGGTGGCGCGCGGCGCCGCCCCGGCCTTCCTTGCCGTGTGGTCGTTCGTCTTTTTACAGGAGCGGTTGACGAGCGGCGGGCTGATCGGTCTCGCGCTCATCATCGGCGGTTTGACGATCATCGGCGTCAACACACTGACGCAGGCGCATGTGACCCGCGTCCACTTCAAAGGCGTTGCCGTCGCGATGTTCATCGCGTTGTTGATCTCGGTCTATTCCGCGATCGACGGCACGGCGGTGAAAAACGGATATGCCATGCCCTACGTGATGACCATGTTCGCGCTCGTTCCCTTCGCCATCTCGCCGTTCATTTTTCGACAGTACGATTGGTCGCGCGTCAGGGACGTTCTCGTCAAACAACCGATTCGTGTGCCGATGGCGGGCGTGCTGGGTGTGCTGGCGTATTTAATGGCGGTCTTTGCGTATTCGATTGCCCCGCTAAGTTATGCCGGCGCGGTGAGGGAAGTCGGTGTAGTGTTCGGCGCGTTGACCGGTTGGTGGCTGTTGAACGAACGCCTCGGGGTGGTGCGTGTGCTTGGCGCGTTCGTCATCTTTGCGGGAATCGTGATGATCGCGGTGTACGGGTGAAAAAGCCATTTTTGGACGCAGACCCTCGCACCGCCCGCAAGGGCAGGTGAAAACGCTGATCTTCGCTGATTTAAAAACTGATGTTACGCAGTTAAAGTCAATTTGGTTTCTGTAACGCGACATTCATGTCGTTCTTGTGTAAGTACAGCCTGAAAAGCGAGATATTGTAGATTAACAACTCACCTTACGCAGTCACAACTCCGAAGGAGTGAAATGATTATAGATTTGCAACGAATGGGCGAACCAACCCCGAAGGGGTGTCATAGGCTATGCGTGAAAGCATGTCATCTGTCGCCACGGCGACGCCTTCGGGATTGATGGTGCGTAAGGTGAGTTAAAAAGAAAAAATCAGCGTTCATCAGCGTCCCGATTTAATTTGGGATAAGGCTTAATATCCACACAATGACCGGCGCGATCAAAAGTCCCGGCAGCATATTCCCCACGCGGATCTTCTTGATCTCCAACAAACTGCTGATCGCTAGTCCAAGCAAAATCACCCCGCCGGTTGCGGTGAGTTCGTCCATCATGGAGGGGGTCACGATCGCGTTCAACTGCGCCGCCAGTAGGCTGATTCCGCCCTGATAGATGAGTATCACGATCGTCGAGAACATCACGCCCATCCCCAGCGTGGACGTGAACGCCATCGCCGCGAAACCATCCAACACCGATTTCACAGCCAGCAGGTTGTAATCGCCGGTCAACCCGTCCTGGATCGAACCGAGGATGGTCATCGGTCCCACGCAGAACAACAGCGACGCGGTGAGAAATCCGCGCACGAATTTGTTCGAGCCGTCGTCCGTTTCTTTTGAGAATCGCTGTTCGAGAACTCTTCCCAAATTTTGCAGACCATCTTCGATCTTCATCCATTCGCCGAGCAATGTGCCGATCAACAGCGCGCCCAGCACGATGAGCGGGTTGTCGGTGCTTGTGAACATTTGCAATCCCATCGCCGCGGTGAAGAGACCCATGCCCGCGATGACGGTGGCTTTCAATTTTTCGGGGATGCGCGCGCCGAAGGTCAAGCCGATGATTCCGCCGATGAGTACAGTTGCGATGTTGAGGAAGGTGCCTGTCATGTTCTTCAATTCAAAATTACCGCCAAGCACGCGAAGATCGCGAAGGTTTTAAAAGATTTTCTTTGCGTGCTTAGCGGTTCAAAAAAGATTCTATTCCTTAGCCAGCGTCGTCCGATGCCCCGCGGCTTTGTTCTCTAACAATTCCAACACAAAACACAACGACGATAAGCGATTCAAATATCGTTGCAGATCGGGGTTCGACACTTCCTGCTCGTCGTGTAGTTCCACCACGCGGCGTTCGGCGCGGCGGATGATGGCGCGCGCAAGTGACAACGCCGCGCCGGCGAGCGAATCGCCGGGCAAGATGAATTCCTTCGGCAGGTCGACGATTTCACTCAACGCGTCGGTCTGTTCTTCGAGCCATTCCACGCGCGCCGCGTCAATGAAACGGAATCTTGCCGCGTTCTCCGGCGTTGCCGCCACTTCTGCCATGATCTTGTACAGGTCGCGCTGCACGTCGAGCAGGATCGGCGCGGAACGCGGATCCAAACATTGCGCGCGCGCCAACCCCAACGCGGCGGAGGATTCATCCAGCGTGCCAACCGCCTCGATGCGCGCGTGATATTTCGTCACGCGGCCCTCGCCGAGCAAATTCGTTGTCCCGTCGTCGCCTTTCGATGTGTAAAAACTCATGGCGGCATTATACCGCTGAGTAAACAAAAATCCTTTTAACACGAAGGGCACAAAGTTCACAAAGGATTTTGCTTGGCGATTCTGGTTTATCTTCGCGAACTTCGCGTCTTGGCGGTGAAATGCCTTTCACGCTTATAATCGGGCAAATGCTCACCGAATACCACATCGAGATCATGTTCGAATCGCTGGGTGATTCCACCGGTTCGCATGCGCTTGCCGTAATGACCAAAGCCAACCTCCGGCAGGATCGTTTTACCGGGCAATTCTTTCATGATGAATTTCACTTCGACAATAACGCTTTTGCGAAAACCTACGCCTACATCGAAAAACAACGCGGACGGGTGATCGAATCGCTCCACAAAAAAGATGCCGAATCTGCCTGGCAGGCATTCGGGCGGTTGACCCACACCGTGCAGGATTTTTACGCCCATTCGAACTACGTCACCTTGTGGTTGAATCGTTTTGACGGAAAGACGCCTCCTCCGCCGGGTGAAATTGATCCGGTTCACCCGGACCTGATCCACAGCCCCGACTTGCGCTCGGGTAAAACGTACCCTCCACTGGAATGGTTGTACTACGTGAAGCGACTCCGCAGTTTCGTGCTTCCACTCATCCCGCGCGATTCGCACGCGTGGATGAATCTCGATTCGCCCGGTCAGGGTTTCAAATTCGAATACGCCATGCAAGCCGCGATCAAACGCACGCGCCTCGAATACGAGAGAACGTTGAAGGGATTGCAGAAGGAATTGATCGGGTTGTTTGTCAACGGGTAGGGGCGAGGTCCTCTCGCCCCGTGTTCATTATGCCAATAATGGGCGGGGAGACCCCGCCCTACAAGATCATGCCAAAACGAAAATTTTCCGAGAACACCTCCACCACATCCTTCGGGTCGCCCGGGCGCGAAGGGCATGACGCGTCCGCGTTTTACCGGACGCGATTATACGGCGACCAGCCTCCAGCGGAGTCCGAAGCGTACGTTGAGAATCCGATCGATACTCTCGATGTCATCTTCAACCATTCATCCGAAGAGATGAAGGAGTTGCCCGATAATTCGGTGCATCTGATGGTCACTTCGCCGCCGTACAACGTGGGCAAGGAATATGATGAAGACCTGACGCTGGAGGAATATCTCGCGTTCCTGCGCCGCGTGTGGACGGAAACATACCGTGTGCTTGTCCCCGGCGGGCGCGCGTGTGTGAATGTGGCGAATCTGGGTCGCAAGCCTTACATCCCAATGAATGGATTGATCGCGCGTGAAATGATCGATCTGGGTTTTCTCATGCGCGGCGAGATCATCTGGGATAAAGCTTCGAGCGCCAGCACATCCACGGCGTGGGGGTCGTGGCAGTCGGCGTCGAACCCGACTTTACGCGACACGCACGAATATATCCTTGTGTTTTCCAAAGGAACGTTCAAGCGCGAACGAATCGAGGGACGTGAAAGCACGATCACGAAAGAGGAATTTCTCGAATTCACAAAATCGGTCTGGGACTTTTTCTCCGAGTCGGCGAAGAAGGTAGGGCATCCCGCGCCGTTCCCGGTGGAATTGCCGTATCGGTTGATACAACTTTACACGTATTCAAATGAAGTTGTACTTGACCCGTTCATGGGCAGCGGTCAGACCGCGCTCGCCGCGCTGAAATCCGGACGGCGTTATGTGGGGTATGAATTGAACGAGGAATACTTGAAATTGGCAACGAGCAGAATACTTACAAGCAAGAATTCAGACGGCTCAATCTAGGTTTATAATATGCACAAGAAAGGAAAAATCTATGGCGCACAGAGTGTCCGAGATGACCGCCGATGAACTGATGGACCTGATCGGTGAAACGGTCGAGGAAAAATTGATCGAACTATTTGGTGATCCGGATGAAGGATTGGTGATGACAAAATCCTTGAAAAACCGCCTGATGCGCCAGAAGGCAAGCGTTGCCAAAGGTGAACGCGGAGAGTTGCTTGATGATGTCCTTGTGCGGCTCGGTTTGACGTAGCCAGCATGTACTCTGTTCGTAATCTGAAGGCGGCGGGAAAAGAATTGGAGAGACTCGATAAGCCTGTTGCCAAACGAATTGCCGAGCGGATTCACTGGCTGGCAGAGAATGTGGAAGATACCAGCCTCCAAGCTCTTAAAGGAGACCTGCCGGTTTGTATAAACTGCGTGAAGGGGATTATCGGATCATTTACGAGATCATCCACAAAGAAAAAATTATCATTATTCACAGCATCGGACATCGGCTTGATGTTTATCAGAAGCGATAGGTTATGATTGGTATAACCGTTCGAATGTGATCTGTTTTGCGGATAACTGATGATTGACTCCTCCAAACTCTCATTCTTCATCCTTGCCGCTGTCGCCTTGCTCCTCGTGCCGGGACCGGCAGTGCTGTACATCACCGCACGCAGCGCCAGCCAGGGACGCACCGCCGGGCTGGTCTCGGTGCTTGCCATCGAGACGGCGAATTTCATTCAGGCGGTTGCCGCCGCGCTCGGGCTTTCGGCGATCCTGCTCTCGTCCGCGCTGGCGTTCGACGTGGTGAAATATCTCGGCGCGGGGTATCTGATCTATCTTGGGATTCGAAAACTATTCTTTTCAGAAAATGGCTTGCAGGAGGAGATCAAAGAAGAGAGTCTTTCGCGCATCTACTGGCAGGGACTTGCGATCAACCTGCTCAACCCCAAAACCGCGTTGTTCTTCCTTGCCTTTCTGCCGCAATTCGTTGACCCGGCGCGCGGGAATGTCATTGCACAAAACCTTCTTCTCGGTATGATCTTTGTAGGGCTGGCGATCGTCACGGATAGTTTATACGCGCTGGTCGTCAGTTCGTTCGCGGATAAATTGCGCGGCAACCGCCAATTCCAAACCGGCGGACGGTATTTCGCCGGGCTGGTGTATGTGGGTTTGGGCATTACCACCGCGTTGACGGGGGTGAGGAAGTGAAGTGTGGATGTTAGATTTAATCTGGACTAGAGTACAATAACCATATGAGCCTGCCACTTTTTCAATCTCCTAAACCAATTGATGGTCACTTCAAAAGCGATTCTGATATTGTTTTGTTTAACGGCGATATCAAAGATTTGCTAGCAGAGATTCCCGATAACTCAATACAGCTAATCATCACGTCTCCTCCTTACAATCTTGGAAAAGATTATGAAAACCGAGTTGAGATTGAACATTATCTTGAAGAACAAGCCGATATTATCGCTGAGCTATATCGTGTCTTGAAAGATGGCGGTAGTTTATGTTGGCAAGTGGGCAATTTTGTGGAAAATGGCGAAGTTTACCCGCTTGATATTTTATATTACGGGATATTTAAAAAACTTGGCTTACATTTGCGAAATCGAATTGTTTGGCGTTTCGGTCATGGGCTTCACGCATCTAAGCGTTTTTCAGGAAGATACGAAACCATTTTGTGGTTTACGAAAGGCGATAAATATCTATTCAATCTTGACAGTGTTCGTATCCCGTCGAAATACCCGGGAAAACGCCATTTCAAAGGCGAGAAGAAAGGACAACTTTCTGGTAATCCATTAGGAAAAAATCCATCTGACGTGTGGGAAGTCGTTTTACAGGATTGGGAACAGGAAATTTGGGATATTCCGAATGTGAAAGCCAATCATCCTGAAAAGACGGAGCATCCCTGCCAATATCCAATTGAATTGGTAGAGCGTTGTGTTCTTGCTTTGACAAATGAAGGCGACTGGGTTTTAGACCCATTTGCTGGTGTTGGTTCATCGCTTATCGCTGCAATCAAAAATAATCGTCGTGCTATGGGGAGCGATAAAGAAAGAGATTATGTTGAATTATCGCGTAAGCGTATTTTTTCTTATTTCAACGGCACGCTTGGCTATCGCGCACTTGGAACGCCAGTTTATCAACCGACAGGAAAAGACGGAGTATCTAGGGTTCCAGATGAATGGAAAGAGGCATATCAACAGAAAAATCTGCTTGATGAAAAGGGAGAATATAGCAAATGAAAATCGTTGGTGTGTATTCATTCAATGGCGGCGAAAGGGCTGTTCAGAAGAGATACGCAAAGGAATCGTTTGAGGTGAAGAAAATTCTTACTTCCGTTAATACTAAGAACCACAAGACGAAAGCAAGCAAGGAAAAGACCATGCGTGACAAGGTTTTATATAGCCCTCGTTCTCTCAACAAAGAAATAGGCGACGGCTTTTTAGAATTAGGATGGGAAAAGAAAAGAGTTTTATGTGATTATCCAAGGCAATATTACAGCGAAGGATACGAAGCTCCTAGAATTTCTAAAGGAGCGTTTAGGGAAATAGACTTCATCAAGAACAAACTTGGTGTTGAAGTACAATTTGGTAAGTATTCTTTCATGGTTTACAATGTTTGCGCCAAGATGACAATTTTTCACAACTTGGGGTTTATTGATGTTGGAATAGAAATTGTCCCTGTGAAAGAATTAGCTGAAGATATGTCTTCGGGCGTTTCTTATTTTGAACAATTCGTTTGGGACTTGGAGCAACGCGGCGTTTCAGATATTGACATTCCCGTTTTGATTTTGGGAGTTGCCCCCTGATTTTTTGCGATGCATCTCCGGATGATTAACCGTTTTCGAAGACTTGAAAGTGAAATAACCGATGAATAATATGAATCCAAAACTTCCATCCATCCTTTTTCTGCTCGCCCTTGCCTCCCTCGCCTGCAACCTCTCCACCGGTGAACCAACTCCACCAGCGAGTGATGCGACCACAACCGAAGCGGTTTCCACGTCTGCGCCGGAACCGACCTCCACGCCGCTTCCTCCCACTGCCACGGTCGCGCCGCCGGCGAATCTATCCGAGTTTGTAGCGGATGTGCGCGTGACGGCGTTCGATGATTTCAGCACGGTGGATGGATGGACAACATACAACCCCGGCACCGGCATTTTGCAAGATGGCGTTTTCCAGATCACCGGTCAGGAAGATTGGAGTTCCGGGCTGGTCAGGCATAATACGTTCGGCGAAGGGCAGGGGATCGTTTTGGAATTCAAATATGACAAGGGATCGAAATTCGAGTTCATCCTCGAGGCGGGCGAATACCTGACCGATTCCTACCGGCGGTTCGGCGTGTTCGGCTTCGATTACCCACAAGCCAACCTGACGCAGGGACCGAACGAACTGGGGCATAAGATCTTGCAGGGCAACTTCCAACCCCGCCCAGACACGTGGTACAACTTCATGGCGGGAATCGGGTTTGACGGGAATTTCATCGCATTGATGTGGCAACCCTCCGACCCATCCGATTACATCATCTACAAAGAGACCATCGGCGAAAAATGGGACGGTCTCTCGTGGACGTTCACCGCGAAAGCGGCAGACACGGGGATGACGCTGTATCTGGATAATTTCTCCGAGATCTCTTTCAGCGCGATCAAATAGTTCTAATGTCATTCTGAGCGAAGCGAAGAATCTCCCTTTCGAGTTGGAGACCTTTCGCGGAGTTTACACTGAGCGAAGCGAATGTGCTCACAGTGACACGCTCTTTCTTCTTTCGTCTTTCATCTCTGCTATAATCCTCCCCATGACGATCAAAACACAACTTAACGATTCCATGCAAGACGCCATGAAAAGCGGCGACGAAGTCCGCAAGCGCACGGTGCGGATGGTGCTTGCCGCGGTCAAACAGGCGGAAGTGGATAAGCGCGTCGAACTCGACGATACGGCGGTGATGAACTTGATCCAAAAGGAGGTCAAGAACCGCCGCGAGTCATTGGAGGAAGCGAAGAAAGCCAACCGCGCCGACCTGATCGAAGCCAACAAAGCCGAGATCAAAGTGCTTGAAGCCTTTTTACCGAAAGCCATGCCTGCCGAGGAACTGCGCGCGCTTGTGCAAGCCGCCATCGCGGAGACCGGCGCGGCGAGTCCCGGCGACATGGGCAAAGTAATGAAAACCGTGATGCCCAAAGTGGCGGGACGCGCGCCGAACGACATGGTCAGCGCGGCGGTGAAGGAATTGCTGCAACCGAAGTAAATGGCTACGACTTCTTTCACCACGGAGTCACGAAGACACAGAGATTTTTTAAACGATCTTCTCAGTGACTCAGTGTCTCCGTGGTTAATTTCAAACTGACATGGGGACGATCATCCCTGCGCGGCAACGGCAAATGCCTCCCCGCATCCGTGCATTGCAAGCCATTCTGCTCGTGTTGGTGAGCGCGATTTCTTACATCGCGCTGATCCTGCCTGAATGGTTAAGCCCGACGACCACAACCCTGCAAGCGGGTGACGTTTCACCGAACGACTTTCAAGCGCCGCGCACGCTTCAATACGAAAGCAAGGTCCGCACGGAAGAGGCGCGTCTCGCCGCCGAGAAGGCTGTCGCGCCTGTGTATGCCGCCCCCAACCCCGCGATCGCGCGCCAGCAGATCGAGCGTTTGCGTGCCGCGTTGCAATTCATCAGCCTCGTGCGCGAAGATTATGATTCCACGCGGCTCGAAAAAGAAGAGGATATTGCCGAGTTGAGCGAAGCGACCCTGCGACCGGAAACAATCACGCAGATCCTTATCCTGAGTTCGGTGCGCTGGGAGGCGGTGCAACAAGAATCGTTCGATGTGCTGGAGCAGGTGATGCGGCGGAGCATCCGCGAAGAGGATGTGGAAACGGTGCGGCGCAGTGTGCCTCCGCTGGTGAGCCTTTCGATGAACGAGCGCGAAGCCAACATCGTGGCGGAACTGGTCACCGCGTTCGTGGTGCCCAACAGCGTGTACAACGCCGAATTGACCGAAGCCGCCCGCCAGTCGGCGCGTGAGGCGGTGACTCCCATCGTCGTGGAATATAAAACGGGACAGATCATCGTGTTGCGCGGGCAGATCGTCACCCCCGCACAGCTCGAAGCGCTCGAACAGTTCCGTTTGATCCGCGCGGAGAACGCGTGGCAGGGTTATGCCGGCGCGGGCGCGCTCGTGCTGGGCATTGCCGCGTACATCCGCCTGTATTTTTCGCGGCGCCGCATGCAGTTCCTGTTCGACGGGCGCAGTCTGACGGTGATCGCGTTGATCTTCGTCGTGTTCATCGTCAGCGCGCGGCTCAGCATACCGGACCGCACCGTCGTGCCGTATGCCTTCCCTTTGGCGGCGATGGGATTGTTGATCGCGACCCTGTTCGGCGTGGAGGTTGGTATCGTGTTTTCGGTGGCGATGTCGATTCTTGCGCCGTATGGTTTGCCGAACACGCTCGACCTGTTGCCTTATTATCTCGTTTCATCCTTGATCGGCGTGCTGGTGCTCGGCGCAGCGCGGCGCGTGTGGACGTTCTTCCGCGCGGGCATTGCGATCGCGATTTCAGGCGTGGTGGTGCTGGTCGCGTTCCGCATCCCGTTCACGCCGACCGATGGGGCTGGCTTGCTCGAACTTTGCGGCGCGGCGATCTTCAGCGGGCTGGCATCGTCGAGCATCGCGTTGTTGTCTCAATATTTCCTTGCGCAGACTCTCGGTCTCACCACCGCATTGCAACTCATCGAGATCTCGCGCCCCGATTCGCCGTTGCTGCAATTCTTTTTGCGCAACGCGCCGGGCACGTACCAGCACAGTTTGCAGGTGGCGAACCTCGCCGAGCAGGGAGCCGAACTCATCGGCGCGGACGCACTGCTCACGCGCGTCGGCGCGATGTTCCACGATGTGGGCAAAGCCATGAACCCGATGTTCTTCGTCGAGAACCAGCCTCAGGGCGAGATCAACACGCATGACGACATGGATCCCGCGGAGTCGGCAAAGACGATCATTGCGCACGTCACCGACGGGGTGGCGCTGGCGCGCCAGCATCGCCTGCCGCGCCGCATCGACGATTTCATCCTCGAACATCACGGCACGATGATCACGCGTTATCAATACAACCAAGCCGTCGAAGCCGCGGGCGGCGACGCCTCGAACGTGGATGTGGAAAAGTTCCGCTACCCCGGTCCGCGCCCGCGTTCGCGCGAGACCGCCCTGCTTATGCTTGCCGACGGCGCCGAAGCGCGCGCCCGTGCCGAACGTCCACAGGATGAAGAGACTCTTCGCAAAGTGGTGATGTCTACCATCGAGTCCGCGCAGAAGCAGGGTCAACTTGATAACACGCAACTCACCTTGCGCGACCTCGGCATCATTGCCGATTCGTTCGTTACCATCTTGCGCGGCACGCATCACCCGCGCGTGTCGTATCCGCAGGACGAGTCGGCGGTGACGAATGTGAATACGGCTCCGAGGAAGTGATTTCGTTCTTTAAACACGAAGGACACGAAGTACACAAGGGAAAATCTGTAGAAAGGCTGTTCGCTCTTCACTTTTCCAACCTTAGTGACCTTCGTGGACTTTGTGGTAAAAAAACATGATCAACATCGAATCTGAATTTGATTTTCCGAAAGCACTCTTCGAACGCGCGGCGCGCGCGGCGTTGACCCATCAAAAGCAACCGCCTGATGCGGATTTATCCATCGTGCTGACGGACGACGCGCGGCTGAAACAACTTAATCGGGATTATTTGGGAATCGACGCGCCGACGGACGTGCTTTCGTTCCCGGCCTCCGAACCGGACGGGTCAGAAACCGACCCGGAAACTGGTTCGCCCTACCTCGGCGACATCCTCATCTCGATTCCCCGCGCGAGGGCGCAGGCAAAAGCCGTCGGGCACGCGCTTGAATCGGAAGTGCAACTGCTGGTGGTGCACGGCGTGTTACATTTGCTCGGTCACGACCATGCAAAGCCGAAGGAAAAAGCGCGGATGTGGAAGGCGCAAGGCGAAATCCTGGAATCACTGGGGATGGGTGAGATTCGAATTGGTGAAGAATAATTACTGCGTACTCCGTACTGCGTATTACGGAGTACGCAAAACGCAGTACTCGATATGAAATCCTTTATCCTCTCCCGAATCGCCGCCATCGGGCACGCCTTGCGGGGCTGGCAGTACGTTTTGAAGACGCAGCACAACGCGTGGATCCATTCCGTCGTGGCAACGATGGTTATCCTGCTCGGATTCTGGTTGCAGATTCCGCCGCACGATTGGGCTGTGCTGGTGCTGGCGATCGCAATGGTGTTCACTGCCGAGTTCATCAATACCGCCATCGAAGCGGTCGTGGATCTGGCGAGCCCACAGAAACATCCGTTGGCGAAGGTAGGCAAGGATGTGGGCGCGGGCGCGGTGCTCGTCGCGGCGCTGGCAGGCGTGTTGATCGGGTTGTTGATTCTCGGTCCGCCGTTGTGGATGAAGGTGAGTGTTTGGTTCAGTTTTTAGCCACAGAGCGCACAGAGACTCTGAGAAAAAGAACTCAAAGAACTCTGTGATCTCTGTGGCTAAGATAAAGGAGAAACTATGTCCCTTTCATTTCAATTCGGCACGGTGGGCTCGCCCATCGGCACGCCCAAGAAACCGGGCGGGTCGGTCGGCGCGATCCAGTTCAGCAAATCCATTGGCTTGACAGCGTTCGAGCTCGGCTGGGTGCAGTCTGTGCGCGTCTCGGAAGAAACCTGCGCGGCGATCAAACAGATGGCTTCGGACGAGGGTGTCGCGTTGAGCGTGCACGCGCCGTACTTCTTCAACTTGAACGCGACGGATGAAGAGTGGCCCAAGTCGCGCAAGCGGCTCATGGACGCGGCGCACTACGGCAATTTAGCCGGTGTAACAGACATTATCTTTCACCCCGGCTCCTACTTTGAACGCCCGCCTGCTGAAGTGTTGAAAGTTTCCATCCCGCGCTTGAAGAGCTGCGCCGACGAACTCCGCAAGAAGGGCAACCCGGTTATCCTTCGTCCTGAAACGATGGGCAAGTCTGCGATGTTGGGATCATTGGAAGATACGCTGGAGATGAGCAAGGCGATTCAAGGCGTTCAGCCGTGTCTGGATTTCGCGCACCTGCACGCGCGTCCCGGCGATGGGACGATGAACACCGTCAAAGAGTGGACCAAACTGCTCGAAGCGTATCGAGCCGCCTTGGGGAAGGACGCGTTGAAGAATCTGCACATCCACTTGTCGGGAATCGAATACGGTCCCAAAGGCGAGAAGAATCACCTTGCGTTGAAAGAGTCCGACCTGAAGATCAATTTTCTGTTCGAGGTGTTGAAGGACTTCGGTTGCGCGGGGCGCATTTTGTGCGAAAGCCCGATCATGGAAGAGGACGCGCTGAACATGCGCAAGGCGTGGATGAAGGTGAGCGGGGAGAAGGGGTGAGGATTTCGAAGAAACCTATCCGGTCTCCTCAATCAAGCGTGCGATAACGAGCAATTCATCTATTACACCTCGCACACTCTCCGGCGTTACATCTGCATACTGTTTGATTCGATGTTCCAATAATAGATTGCCGAGTGCAATAGGTGCAGTCCGAAATTGATGTAAAAAATCAGCCTGACCCCAGAGGGAAAGGTCACGAAGCGAGTCAAGTGCCCCCTTGCGGACAAAAGCAAGCATAGCGGCGCGGGCGGCAGGTGAAAGGTTCCCGGCGTTCTCGGTTTTGAAAGCCTCTTCGAAGGTGTCAGGAGGTTTGGCGTTATTGTGATACTTATAACCCATCACAAAGCCTGCCATTGGTTCATTGGCTGCCACAGCGACTACAATGCACAGTTGAACTTCGGCACTACGTCCGCCTGTAACGTCTGAATATGTCCACAGTTTTGCAAAAGATATGGCTATCTTGTGACCTTGATATATGCCGCCGTACCATGCGTCTCGCGCGCCTGTAATTTTCAGGGGAGTCAATCCCAGTTGGGTTGGGAGTTCCTGCTCTACCTTCATTTCTGCCCTCTTTATCTTGCCAACAGAGACAAAGAAATACAGAAACAATCCCACTAGAAGGAGGATTCCAGAAAAACAACATATGACCAGCGCAAATTCCATTTGAAACTTTCCCTCAAACACAGTTTACGCTTAACGGGCGATATCCGGGATGTAGAAGTCCTTGAACCCTTTCTTTTCCAAGCCCTCTTTCAGCCGTTTGTCTCCAGTCCAAAGGACTGCTCCCATCTCAAGAGCAAGCGCGACATGCGGAGTGTCGGTCTCATCCACATTGTGGCATAAGTCATATGCGGTTTTACGGTGTTCGAGACTGATCAAGGTCTCTTTGTGCAAATTGTTTCGCTTTAACAGAGAGTGATAAAAGCGCGCCAAGTCGTCGTCTGAGATCTTGGCAAATTTGATAATCCTCTCCTTGTGTTTGAAAATCTCCACCAGGGTCGTTTCACAGGCAAAGAACTCATTGTCTGAGCGTAACAGCAGTTCTGCAAAAGTGGATTCTTCGCCGCTGACGAGCGCGGAGAAAATGATATTCGTATCCACCACGATACGAGCCATAAACTATGTCCCGATGAACGCCGATTTGAGATTCTGCCACACTGCCGCGTCGATTTCATCCGCCAGTTCGGCGGCTTGCTCTTCGGTCAATTGACTGCGCTTGCGAATGGACTCAAATTCCAGAAAATCCAAAAACCTGCCGAGCGCGGTTTCGTCAATGATGTCGCGGGGAAAGCGGAGAACCACGTCGCGCTTTTCGATCTTGATCTGATAAGAAGGGTTGTACATCTCTCGCTCCTTGATTATGGTTGTATTATACAGCAACTCCAACCCTCTCCACTTTGAACGGCGTCCCTTCCACTTTTTCCTCGTCAAACTCCCGCGCCGCTAAATGACCCGCGAACACTGCCTGCGCGATGATGTTCGGCGCTTCAGCATCGCCGATGATTCTCAACGATTGAATCCCCCTCTCCCCTCGGGAGCCCCCTTCGGGGATGATAAGGGACGGGGTGAGGGTGGAATACAACCCATCATTCGGCGTTCTGTCACTGACCAACACAACCCTATCGCACCGCAACTCGACTTCCTCTCCTGAAATCGTATTCGACAACTTCACAAAATCATTACCGATTTCGCTCACTGTGTTCTGCACGAACAACTTCACACCGAGTTTCATCAACTTGGATTGAATCCGTTCCTGCTCCAGTGTGAATTGACTCCAATACGAAACCAACGGCGCGGGTGTGACAAGCGAGACGTTGCATCCGTTCGTTGCGAGCAACTCCGCCAATACTCCGCCCATGTAGTAATGATCATCGTCGTAAATCACCACATTACCGGTTACCCAATTACCAATTACTGAATTTTCATCCATCAAATCATCGGGGCTGAAAACATTTTCAAAATCGTGACCGAGGATTGGCTTCCACAAAGTTCTGCCCACGCCATCGCGCCGCCACGTCGCGCCTGTAGCTAGAATGATGTTCTGCGCGCCTGATTCGAGAATCTCCTCGGCTGTCATCGGGCTGGAGGGATACATCGCCACATTCTTCATCTTCCTGAGTTGAGTCAGTCGCCAATCCATGACGCGGCGCCACTCGTTCAACCCCGGCAGCGCAGACTCTCGAAGCACGCGCCCGCCCAGCTCTTTACGCCCTTCGAGCAAGTTGATACGATACCCGCGCTGACCTAACGCACGCGCGCATTCCAACCCTGCCGGTCCCGCGCCGACGATCATCACCTCCTTGTGACTACGCTTCGGCGAAATGATCTCTGGATGCCAGCCGCGCTTCCATTCTTCACCCATTGTTGGGTTTTGTGTACAGCGAATCGGCACAAAGCGCGTATCGCCCGTCACACAGATGTTGCAACCGATGCACTCGCGGATATCCTCGACGCGTCCTTCTTTGATTTTGTTGGGGAGAAACGGATCGGCAATCGAAGGTCGCGCCGCGCCGATGAAGTCCATGATGCCGCGCTGGATGGCTGAGACCATTGACTCAGGCGATGTGTAGCGTCCAACCCCCACAACAGGTTTCGTGGTCAACTTCTTCACGAACGAAATATATTTTTCCTGATGTCCCTCTTTGCCAAAGCGTGATGGAATCGAATCGTTCGCCCAGCCGCTGACGTTCACATCCCACAGGTCGGGTAACTCAGCGAGCATCGCGACTACATCATGTCCCTCGCCTTGGTGCGTGATGCCTTCTTCGCCGAGCAATTCATCCACCGCAAATCTCACAGCCACCGCACACGAATCGCCGACTGCCTCTTTGGTATCTTCGATCAACTCACGCAAGAATCGCACGCGATTTTCCAACGAGCCGCCGTATTCATCCGTGCGGTCGTTATGACTTTTCTGAATAAACTGCATTGCCGCGGTCATGCCGTGACCCGCGTAACAGTAAATAATATCGAAGCCCGCGCGTTTGGCGCGCAACGCCGCATCGCGATGCCAACGTCTCACATTGCGAATATCTTCCTTGTCCATGCGGCGCGATTGCACGGGTTCATACCCCGACCCGCCCAACGTCCCCATCGAGCGCGGCGCGAGCGGCGGCACGCGCGAATACAAGTTCACCGCGTCGATTCCGTTGTACGAAAGTTCGATTCCCGCCAGCGCGCCGTGACGATGCACCGCCTCTGTCATCAATTGCCACGTGGGAATATCCTCGTCGCTCCAAATGCGCCCCTCGAAAAACGGCGAGAGATCGCTCGAATGGTGGATCTCGGTCTCTTCAGTGCAGACGACTCCCCAGCCGCCCTCCGCTTTCATGCCGCGCATCGCCGCCATCCCTTGCGGCATGCGATGGCCGAATCCGTTACAGTGTGGCACCTGATAAAAACGGTTGGGAGCAGTCACAGGTCCGATTTGAAGCGGGGTGAAGAGGATGTCGTAAGGGCTGGTCATGTGGAGTCTCCGGAGGGTGTAAACAGGTAAACACGTAGACACGTACACAAGTCATGTGCACGTGTATGCCCAGTTTACCTGTCTATCTGTTTCCTTGTCTACGTGTTTAGAATTTCCGGGATGACTTCCAGCATCTCGCTTCGCACGCGGCGGAAGACTGACATCTGTTCTTCGCGCGTTCCCTCCGCTTTGGCGGGATCCACAAAACTGTGATGGACGCGTTTGCCCGCCTTGCCCGGCCACACCGGACATTCCTCCGCCGCCGAATCGCAGACCGTGACCACGAGATCGAAATCTTTCGAGACCAGATCGTCGATGTGTTTCGACTTGCCGGCATGATCGATCCCAATTTCATGCAACGCCTCGATCGCCAGCTCGTGGACGTATCCCGCAGGTTTTGTACCGGCAGAAAACGCCCGCCACTCTTGCGAGTAACGGGCATTGACGATGGCTTCCGCCATTTGAGAACGGCATGAGTTGCCAGTGCAGAGGAAGAGGATGGTTTTCATTCGTTCTTGTGCGCGTGCCAGAACTCGTCGTCGGTGGATTTCACTTCGCGCATCTCGCCGGTGGCGATGAACACGGTGCGCTCGCAGATGTTCGTGACCCGGTCGGCGAGGCGCTCGAGGTTGTGCGCCACCCACAACAGCCAGTTGGCGCGTTCGATGGTCTTCGGGTCGGCGATGATGAAGGTCATCAACTCGCGGTAGATCTGGTTGTAGAGCGCGTCCACTTCATCGTCCTCCGCCGGGATGGATTTGGCGGTATCCACATCCTCGTTGATGAAGGCGGTCAGCGCGCGGTGCAGCATGTCCGCGCCTTTTTGCGCCATGCGTGGAATATCGATCAACGGCTTGAGCAGGGGTTCATCGCCCATGCGGATGTTGATGTTGGCGATGCCTTTGGCATAATCTCCCATGCGTTCGAGCTCCGAGATGATCTCGAAGGTGGAAGCCAGCAAACGCAGGTCATGCGCCATGGGCTGTTGCGTGGCGATCAGAACCATCAGTTTGTTTTCGATCTCGAAGCGTTTCTTGTTGATCTCCGAATCGTCGTCGATCAACTTTTGCGCGGCTTTCAGGTCGCGTTTTTTCAGGTCATCCACCGAACGATGGATCGCCTGCTCGACCATACTGCCGAGCACAAGCACCTCGTCCTTCACGTGCTGGATTTCAGTTTCAAACGTTTTTCTAACCATAAGTACCTCGTATCCTGTGGTTCATGGATATTTTTGATTGTAATCGAATCCTACCTCGCCGACGATCGATTTCCTGATGGCACAGAAGGTTCGATCTTTTGCGCCTCCAGCCATTGGATGATGCGCTGATCGATCTGGTCGCGCACGGTTCGGGTAAATTCGACTCGTTCCGCATCGCTTCCCTGAAATTTGGCTGGATCATCGAATGGCCAATGCTCGTGTTTTCCCATGTTCAGAAAAATGGCGGGGCAATTCTCTTCGGCGTCTCCACAGACGGTGATGGTGTGGGCAAAGACGGTTTTTCCCAAATATTCCCTTACTCCCTTGGATGTTTGCCCGGACAGATCGAGCCCGCGCTCGTTCATCACTTCCAGCACCTCCGGCAGGATAAACCCTTTTGGTTCCAGTCCCGCGCTATGAGCCTCGAAATGGTCGCCCGCGTACGCCTTCAAAAATGCCTCTGCCATCTGACTGCGCGCTGAGTTGCCTGTGCAGAGAAATAAGACTTTTGGTTTCGACATGTGTGCTCCTAGAAAAGGTAAACAGGGAAACAAGGAAACATGTAAACAGGTTTTGCATTTTCCCGTGTGTACTTGTCTACGTGTCTACCCGTGTACCTATCCAAACCTGCCCGTCACATAATCCTCCGTCCGCTTGTCTTTGGGATTCGTAAAGATGCGATTCGTATCGTCGAATTCGATCACGGTACCCGAACGCTCGCCTTCGCCGGAGAGCATCATCATGGCGGTGTAATCGGAGGCGCGCGCGGCTTGCTGCATGTTGTGCGTCACGATGACGATGGTGTAATTCTTCTTGAGTTCCTGCATCAACTCTTCGATCTTCAACGTCGCGATCGGGTCGAGCGCGGAGGCGGGCTCGTCCATCAGGATCACTTCGGGCTTGATCGAAATGGCGCGCGCGATGCAAAGGCGTTGTTGTTGACCTCCCGAAAGCGACAACCCCGATTGTTGAAGTTTATCTTTCACTTCATCCCACAACGCGGCTTGGCGCAGGGAATTTTCCACGAGTTCGTTCATGTTCCCTTTGTAGCCGTGGATGCGCGCCGTCCATGCGATATTTTCGTAAATGGATTTCGGGAACGGGTTCGGCTTTTGGAAGACCATGCCGATTCGATAACGGACCTCGACCGGGTCCACGTCTTTGGCGTAGATGTCCTCGCCGTCGAACATCACCTGCCCCTTGATGGATGTTCCCGCGAACAGTTCGTTCATGCGGTTGAACGCGCGCAGTAACGTCGATTTTCCGCACCCCGAAGGACCGATGATGGCGGTGATCTTGTTGCGCTCCACTTTCATGTTCACGCCGGTTACGGCTTTGAAACTGCCGTAGTAAATATCGAGGTCGCGCGTTTCGAGGACGAATTGTGCGTCGTGTGTGTTGTCGTTTGAAGCCATGCTTAGAATCTCCTGCTGAAGCGGTTGCGTAAAATGATCGCGGAGGCGTTCAGGCTCAGCAATAAAATCAACAATACGAGAATGGACGCCGCGGCAAGGCTTTTGAATTCATCCTGCGGGCGCGACGTCCATTGATAAATTTGAATTGGAAGCGTGGTGAATTTGGAGAACGGCGAGTCGGGGTCGAAGCTGATCGCGGTGGACGCGCCGACCACCACCAGCGGCGCGGTCTCGCCGATGGCGCGCGACACGGCGAGAATGGTGCCGGTCAAAATGCCCGGCATCGCATTCGGCAGAACATGCGACCAAACCGTCTGCCACTTCGTCGCGCCCACGCCAAAGCTCGCGTTGCGGATCGAACGCGGCACCGCGCGGATCGCCTCCTGCGCGTTGATGATGATGATGGGCAACACAAGCAAACCGAGGGTGAGACCCGCCGAAAGCACGGTTCGTCCGTTCGCAGTGGTTGGGTCCACCAACCCGAACACTTCTCCGCTGGTCAGCGGCTCCAGCGCGCGGACGAAGATCGCGAGACCCAAAATCCCATACACGATCGAAGGCACGCCGGCGAGGTTGTTGATGTTGGTCTGGATGATGCGATTCAACCAGTTATCCGACGCGTACTCTTCGAGATATATCGCGGCTCCGACCCCGATAGGGAAGGCAAGCAAAATGGTGAACAAGATCGTCCAGAGTGAGCCGAGGATCGCAGTGCGGACTCCCGCTGTGAAAGGCTCACTCGTCTGAGGGCGGGTGACAAAATCAGTGGAGAGCCAGGAGATAAAATCCAACTCAGCATTTGGGTGATCCTGTGCAACCGTCGCGCGGATTTCATCCGCTTGTGTGAGCGAGGTCCACAAATTCCACACTTCCACAACCTGCGGTCTGACGATGCGTTCGACCACGACTTGCAATACCTCCTCGCGTGAGCGTTCGGCAAACGGCTCCTCGTTTTCCAGTTTGTTGTACGCGCCGCGCGAAAGTTCCGTTTGAAGGAGCGCGACCAATTGTTCCTTGCTCTGACCTTCGAGCGGAACGCCATCCACGGCGAGCGTGTCCGGGTCCACTTTGGCTTCGTAGGCAACGTAGCCGAAGGCGCTGTTGATCACGTTCAACAGGAGCGCGATCAACGCAACGATCCCGACGATCGTGGAGGCTTGAAAGAGGATGTGCCAGAGCGCTCCTCTGCGGTTGCGCGCGCCGAGGTTATCGGAAAATTCCGCGACGACTGCTTTTTCTTTCATTCGTACACCTCCCTGAAGCGGCGCACGATCGCCTGACTGATGATGTTGAGCACAAGCGTGGTGAAGAACAGGAATAACCCAAGCGCAAAGATGCTGTTGTAGTCGATCGAGTCGTAACTCAGGTCGCCGCCCGAAATGCGGACGATATGACCGGTGATCGTCTCCGCGCCGACGAAAGGAGAGAATGTGAAGTTGGGTCCCGCGCCAGCCGCAACGGCTACGATCATTGTCTCGCCGATGGCGCGCGAGATGCCCACGATGACGGCGGCGGCAATGCCCGAAAGCGCGGCAGGGACGACGATCTGAGTCGCCACTTCCAGTTTGGTCGCGCCCATGCCATACGCGGCTTCGCGCAAGGAACGCGGCACCGCGCTCAGCGCGTCCTCCGTCATGGAGGTGATCAACGGCAGGATGAGGATTCCCATCACCAGTCCGGCGGAACCGGTATTGTAGATCTGCACCACGTCGTTGCCGAAGATCAGGCGCAGGAGGGGAGTCATAAACGTCAGGGCAAAATATCCATACACGATGGTGGGAATCCCAGCCAGCACCTCAAGGATGGGTTTGAGGGTCGTGCGAATTCTCGGCGTCGCATATTCGCTCAAATAAACGGCAACGCTCATGCCCAGGGGAATGGCAATCGCCATCGCGATCGTCGTGGTCATCAATGTGGAGGTGAGGAGGGGCCAGATGCCGAACTTGCCGATGTGCGGTTTCCACTCGGTTGTGGTGATGGTGGCTAGGAGGTTCACCTCGGGCATTTGGAAGAAGAGCAACGCTTCTTTTCCCAGTTCATACACGATGCCGAGCGTGGTAAAGATGGAGAAAAAACCGCTGAAGAATAACAATCCCTGTACGATCGTTTCCCCCAAACGAGGCTTGCGGCGCAAATTAAATGATGGTGTTTTCCTTGTTATTTCAGCCATGCAAACGCATCCTCTCGTAACGCATTTCCCTATTTTACAATAAATTGCCTTCCCTCCTCTGCACGGAGGAGGGAAGGCTTGCTTTGGTCGCTGTTTTTGTTTGGATTACATACCCAACGCGGCGAGCCAGGCGTCGAGGTTTTCCTGCGCGGCTTCCTCGCTGACGGGGAAGTAACCGACATCGAGGATTTCATCCGCAACATTGGTGATGTAGAAGTAAATGAACGAAGCCACCTGCGGTTTTTCCTGCATGATCTCAGCCGTGGAGTAGATGAAGAGCGGGCGCGAGATGGGGTAATCGCCGGACTCAGCCGTTTCTTCGGTGGGGGCAATGCCGTTCACGGAAAGCGGTGTGAGCGTGGAAGCATTTTCCTGATAGTAGGCATAGCCGAAGTAACCGATGGCATAGGGCGAACCTTGCACACCTTGCACGAGCACATTGTCATCTTCCGAGAACTGTGTATCCGCGGAGTTGAGGATTGCATCTCCGCCGGTATCGCCAAGCACTTCCTCCATCACGGCTTCGACGAAGTAATCGAACGTGCCGGAGTCGGTGCCGGGGCTGAAGCGCTGGATAGGTTCGGCGGGCCATTCGGGGCGCACATCCGACCACAGTATGGCGGTCGAGTAGATCAACGCCAGTTCTTCCAACGTAACGTCGGTAACGAAGTCATTTTCCGCGCTGACCACGACAGCCAGAGCGTCGATGCCTACATAAAATTCCACCGGTTCGCGACCGATACTGCGGCACGATTCCACTTCGGTGTCGCGGATGGCGCGCGAGGAGTTGGCGATATCGGTTTCACCGGCGACGCAGAAGCGTTCGATGCCAGCGCCAGAGCCGATGCTGTCAATGGTCAGGTTGCCGGTAAAGCCTTCCTCTTCGAAGCGCTGTTTCATGCGCTCGGAAAGCGGGAATACGGTGGAGGAACCAGCCGTGACGATATCACCGGAGACGGCATCCGGCAGATACATCGCCATCGGGTCTTCGGTGGGAGCGGCAGTCGGTTCCACCGGAGCGGCGGTCGGCTCCACGGCGGGAACTTCAGTCGCCGGGGATTCTGTCTCCGCGGCGGGACCGCACGCGGCAAGCGCGAGGCTGGCGATCACAAATACGAACAGAATTGAACGAGCAAATTTTGACATTTCTTTTCTCCTTTTGATTTTTATCACGATGGGATGATAACAATCGCCGTTTAAGGACAATGGAAGATTGGGTTAACATCTTGTTAATAAAAATTCTCCCCTGGATGAAACACGGTAATATGTTTTTACAGCCTTTCA
>CAZQES010000048.1:0-24572 GCA_964591425.1 uncultured Anaerolinea sp. | reverse complement strand
TAAGTACAAGATCAGAAGCATAATCGGCATCTATATTCTTGAATTCCGAAACCACTCGCTTAAAATCTTCAACTCGCTTAAAGTGATCAAGTGTATAGTAGCTGTCAAAAATTGTACGGCGCGCTCCTCTGTCCTCATACTCTACATTAAATCCATGGCGTTCGAACTCATCCCTGTCTATATTTGGGTCATCTTTTTGCCCCATGGTATAAAAGAAAAAGACAGAGCACCGTTTGGACTGAAAACGATATTCTTCAATCAGCGAGTTGCGAAAAAGAGACAGGTGAAGAGGTTCGGAAAAGTTTACATCCATTGCTCCAAGATATGCAGGGTCTGGCAGGAGCTTTGTGTGTAACTCTTCGCCAATCAATGCCGTCATATTTTGAAATAACCAACAAAACACGATAGATTTCCCATGAGTTACATCAAGACGTTCATAAATTAATTGGTCAAAATCTTTTGGCCGATATAGTGATCGGCATAAAGCAACTAAATTATCCATAGTTGGCGTATTACTATTAGCTGCAGCGCTATAAGTTAGGATATCGCCGATAGATACTCGCATATGCCGATTAGAATTCTGTAATACCCTTGTACTTAGAATTCGATCCATTACTTGATAGCCATAGAATCCACCTAGTGATGGGTGCTTAGCGTCGAATAAGAATGCGATATTCATAGAATCATAAACTTAGTGTGACCAAACTAATATCTTATCTCTGTTCTCTTTTCACTTCGGCAGTCCCTTCTTGATCTGTTCTTCCGTAAATCGAATCTTTGGTTGCATATCCTCAGGCAGTGGAATGCTTTCAGATGTTGGTTTGCTGATTCCATCGGCGAGCATCTGCACCTGTGACTTGGTCACCAGCGGTTTGGGCATGAATCCTTCCGAGAACCACGCAAGGATGCGTTGAAACAAAACGGGGAACGGCAGAACGATGATGGATTTACCCAGCGCCTTCGCGATCCGCCGCGCGGCTTGGGAGAAGGGGAATTCTTCGGGTCCCATCACGGCTACACTCTGGCGAGATAGGCGGGATTCGTCTAGTAGGCAAACGCGGATAACATCCACCAAATCTTCCACAGCGAGCAGGCGCACAGTTTTTTCTTTCATCCCAACCGTTGCAAAGATGGGCATCCGCTTGAACAAGTTGCTCAGGTTGTTGAGCAGATGGTCGCCCGGACCATAGACCAGTCCCGCCTTGAGGATCGTGTAATTCAATTTCGAGGCGCGCACGATCTCCTCTCCCTGCCACTTTGTTATGTGATATTTCGAGTTGACGTTCGGTCGCACGCTGAGGTAACTCAACAACACGAATTTTTTCACGCCCGCATTCTCCGCGGCAGTGACGGCTGAACGCGCGCCGTCCACGTGCAGGCTTTGATACGTTTGCTCGGCAGTTTCGGTGCTTGTGCCTGCGCAATGCGCGACCGCGTCGCATCCACGAAACGCTTCGGTGAGTTTTGCCGTGTCGTTGACATTGGCTGAAACAAACGTCGCGCCTTCGATGGGTTGAGTATTACGCGTGTACTTGCCGCGCGAGATAACAACAACTTCATGTCCGCGTGTGATAAGGTCCTTGGCAAGATGCCTGCCGATGAAACCCGTTCCACCTGTGATTGCGATTTTCATTTTCGTACACTCCTGTCATTGCGAGGAGGCGTAGCCGACGAAGCAATCTTCACCACCGTGGGGGATTGCTTCGCCACTCGCTATCGCTCGGGCTCGCAATGACGATATTATCTCAACACAATATCCAAAATGATCCCCAAAATATACATCGCGCCGAAGAGACGGATGTGCAGTAACTGCGGCGTGGAGAACCAGCGGGGCCACAAGTCGAATCCTGCGGGGGCTTCTTTCGGGCGTGGCTGGCTGAGGAGTTTGATCACATTCCATCCGCGACCAGCGGCGAGGAAGACAAGCAGAACAGTCGGGTAATAAAACCCAGTGAGGACAAGATAAACCACGAGCGCGTAACCGAGCAAAACGGTGAAGATGTTGACCATCCTTGCCGCTGGCTCACCAAGCCGAACGGGGAGTGAACCGACGCCTTTCTTTTTGTCCGCGTCGATCTTGTCGATGTGCTTGCCCCAGTTGAAGCTTCCGAAGCCGAAGCCGAACGCCATCCCTGCCATCATGAGTTGCGAGAGGTTAGTCGGAATTTCGCCAGCCATGATCGCGTACATGCCGGGGATGAGCACCATGCCCCAGTTGATGAAGATCAAAATTTCACCCAGCCCCAAATATTTTAGGGGCCACGCGTAGGTGGGAAGGATCGCCGCGCCGAAAATGAACAGCCCGATGACGATGGGGGAGAAGTTCGTGTAAAACAAAACGAAGACGCCGCATAATACCGCAATGGCTCCTGCCGTAATGAACCAGCGCGCCCAATCCTGCTTGGTCCAAAATTTATGCACCAGCGGATGAATGCCGTACTGCCCGCGATAGTAATTGTCCTCATCGATGCCGCGAGTGAAATCAATATAATCGTTGACGAGATTCTCGGACGAATGCGCAAAATAGATTCCGAGCGTCATTGCCAGCCAAAGAGGGAAGTCGAAGAATCCGTCGCGATATGCCAGCAATCCCGCGATCACGCCCGAGAGCAGGGTAAGTTGCGTCACTGTGGCGCGCGTGGCGATCAGCCACTTGGCGATCACGTCGAACGAATCCCAGACTTTCTTGTCATGTTCCTTGACGGGTTTTTGAATGGCGAATATCCAAAGTTTGATGTTCATATTTTCATTATCCTGTTCATTTCACTCTGCTGGCGAGTAGTGTCGCGATTCGCGTCACGTATCGAGACCAACAGTTTTCAAGTGTATTTCTGTAACAATCACTGCTTTAGTGTGTGGTGGTCTCGATACGTCCCGCGACGATCACGCGGGACTACTCGACCACCGCTTTATGATTTAAACGTATATTTCTTGTACAACGCTTCCCATCCCAAGGCCGAACCGACGACGTAAAAGAGATTCAATCCCAATCGAAACGCAAAATCAGGCGCGAAGGCAGGGCGTGGAAGCGACAGAATATTTCCCTTCTTCAGCAAATACATGATCTTCGGAATATTGACCAAGCCTCTTTGGTCGATCTCTCCATCGAGAGTTAGACCCGCAAAACACTGCATCGTCGTGTAATGGTCGAGACCGGGTTTGTATTCCACTGTGCAGACCAGCGGAACATCTTTGTCGTTGTATGCGATATGACGAACTCCGCGCGGCGCGACGACGGTGTCGCCTGCTTTGCCGTAGTGATCTTTTTTATCGATCTTCGCGCGGATCTCGCCTCGCTCCACGTGGAAGATCTCATCCTGCGCCACGTGCACATGCTCGAACGGGACGTATCCGCCCGGCGCAACGCTCCATTCCATCACGTATGCCTCAGGCGTGGACGAGATACAGCGGAACGTCTCTTTCGTGATGGGATTGGTGAAGGGTTTGTACAGGTCTATTGCCATAGTTCATGTCATTGCGAGGGCGGTGCTTCTCCGCCCGAAGCAATCTCCATACGTGACGAGAAGTTTACAACTTGGGATGAGATTGCTTCGTCGGGCTAACGCCCTCCTCGCAATGACATGTTGTTTATTTCTCTTTTCAAATTCCTCAACGTCTCCCACGCGTGGACTTTGCCGATCAGGCTTGCGAATGGTTGAAAGAGTTTGGCAAAGCCGGTCATGGTCAACTCGAGCCAGAAAGTGATTTTTGTTCCATTCCCGTGAGCATTCAAAATGTAGCCATCCTTGAAATTGACAAAAGGCATGGAGCCGATCATGGCTAACTTTCGATCTGGCACATTTTCAATAATTTCATATTTCACAGGGATCTTGATGCCGAAATAATTCAACGATCCATCCGCTGTCCCGCCCACTTGGGCGAAGCCCGCGCTTGATGTTTGAGTCAATGACACCATGCGCGGAATGAAATTCACATGACTTTCGCGTTTGCTCAAAAAGACGAAGGTTTCTTCGACTGATTTTGCTACAAGGATGGTCGATTCGATTCGAGACATACGATTTCATTCTGGGACCACAGATCTTTGACCGCCGACCGCGGTCTGCTGTCCATCGTCTGCGGTCGTTCTTTTAATTTCTTTGTATCCTTCGTGGTTAAAAAATTACTTCGCACCTTTCAAGAAAGCCAGATCCCCGAAGAACGTCCAGAAGTGACTGACGATCTCCGTCTTCAATCCCGGCGCGCCGAAGATTTCGGGGAGTTTCCCGTCGATGTTGTCATTGGCTTCCTCGAACTTGTGCAGGAACGGACCGAGCAATTTTCCATACCATGAGTGAGGCTTGCCGAAGTCAATGATATGCAGTTCGCCGCCGGGCTTAAGAACGCGGAACACCTCCTGCGCGGTCGTGATCTTGTCCGGTGTTTTCAAGTGATGGATCATAATGCTGGACATCACACGGTCGAACGACGCGTCAGGGTAGGGGAGTTTGTTGGTAAACCCAACATCGAATTTCACGTGCGCTTTCTTCTCGCCCGATTTGTAGCGCGCCACTTTGAGCATGTCGGGGTCGGCGTCGAGTCCGGTCACTTCCGCGCTGGGTTGTGCTTGCTTTGCCATGATCGCCAGCGTCCCTGTGCCGCAACCCAGATCCAACACGTGATGTCCGGGTTGGATGTTCGCCTGCTGGATCAACAACGTTTTATAGCGCACATCGCGCACAATGAATTTTTGGATGAAATCATAAAACGGCGTGAGGAACCGATAACTCAACGCGGGAATATATTCTTCGTTCGTATTTGCCATTCTGTCTCCGAATTCAATTCCCGCTATTGTAACCGATTTCACAATCCTTACGCCTCCACTTCAAGGTCTTTGATTTCGAGCCAAGCCTCCTCGTTCGCCAAAACTCCGAACCCGATTTTTCCATCCGGGGTAAAGGATGCGTATTGATTATCAATCCAGATGACCAGTCCCAGTGGGGGATTTGGACTCACGGGCGACTCAAACACAGGGACATCATCCACGCTGAAGGCGGCACGCTTCTCTTCCCACGTGAGGCTGTATCTGTGCCATTCAGTGGCATCCACACTGAGAGCGACTCCGTCCTCGCCGATAACTTTTCCCAACATCCGACGCGTTGCTTTGCGCGAAAAGGGGAGGGCAAGCCCGGCGGGAATCAACAACGGATGAAACTTCGGCGAGCGAAATGTTTGCGCCATGAATCCGTTTGCCGGTGGTCTCGATACAGCTTCGCCTACTCGACCACCAAATGACAAGTAATTTTCCTTCGACGCGCCGAAGAACCAGACCGCGTTCGGCAAGGCGGGGAGTCGAAACGGATTCCCACCAAAGCTAAGCGATAACCCAAATGGATCGTTCCACAAGCCGAAGCCCCACGTGCCGGGGATGGAGTCGCTTGAGGCGCGGGCGAGCAGGCTAAGGCGTAGAGGGAAGCGATGAGGAAATCGTCGGCGTGGGAGGCGCGTGTAATCGTCCAGTTGCGCGAAGCGATACTTATCCGCGTTTCCCGAGGGGATGGAAAGTCGCCAGCCGCGTTCGATCTCATCCACGCGCGCGCCGGGCGAGTTGTGATGCGTCAGATTCGATTGAGCCATTTTCGCCCCAGCGTGAACAGACCGATGGCGACCCACACCGCGTTGAGACCTGTGGTGGCATAGGCTTCGAGTGAGAGGGTGTAAATGACGAGGAACACGCCTGCCACGATGTTGATGCCCTGATAGAGGAGCGAATCGCCGTCGGTCTTTTTGAGGGACACCAGCGCGTAGGCGAGGAGATATAGGACGGAGCCGGTCCAGCCGAGGGTTTGGATGAGAAGAGAGGTGTTCATTGATTTACGTCCACTCCCCAACCCGCTCCAGCACCTTATACGGATCGAACGCGTCGCGGAGGCCGTCGCCGATGTAGTTGACCGAGATGATGGTGAGGAAACAGTTTTACACGCGTCGGGCGGTCTGACTAGTTGCAGTAGGTGATTTTCTTTTTATGATTTTGATCGGGATTGCATCCCTTGAAATGTTTTGATACAGCCCCGATTGAATCTCAGTCATGTATTGCCAACGATTCGCGCTAATAAGACGAATATCCAGTAGGACATCGTATTTCAGCGCAATCTCTGAACTAATTTTGCTAACAGCCTTTCGGAATTTCCAATTGTCGTCGGTGACTATCAAAAGTATATCAATATCTGAATAGCGGGTTGAATCCCCGCGAACTTTGGAGCCGAACAGAGCGGCGCGCTGGATTTTATTGCCGTACGCCAGTTGAACGGCTGATAGAAATGCCCTCACGGCTTTTTTTTCTTTTAGAGGCAGATCTACAAGAGACCTTGTTCGAGTAACCATTTTTCCACTTCCGCAACAAATAATTGTGCTTGATCGACTACATCTACAACCTGTTCTTTTTCAAGCTGGTCGGAGAGTTCATAATCGCCAGAATGCCTGCTGGACATGACGTATTCGTACACATCACTCCACTTTTTGGCGAATTCTCCCGTTTTGATGAAGTATTGACGAAACGCGGCAATCACGGCGCTATGTTTGCCGTACGATTTTCCTTTTGAATAGAGCAGGGCGCTTGCCGCGTAAAAGACTGCGTAATATGCCCTGTTGCAGGCTGAGCTGAAATAATTGTTTCCAAGGTTAGACTGGGCGACCTCGATCATCTCGTGCGCGTTTGTGATGTAGAGACGATAATTTTCTTTTGGATCTTTCATTTGAAATAATTATACAACAGATGGTGAAGCCTCCGACACCTGCTCTGATGCCTTCAGTTTAAGTCCATTCCCCAACCCTCTCCAACACCTTATACGGATCAAACGCGTCGCGGAGACCATCGCCGATGTAGTTGACAGATATGATGGTGAGGAAGATCATCAAGCCAGGGAAGATCGCCAGCCACGGATATTTAGTGAAATGATCCTGCGCGGCATAGATGAGATTACCCCAAGAGGGTGTAGGCGGTTGAATTCCAAAGTTGAGAAAACTCAAGCCCGCCTCCTGGATGATGGCATAACCGAGTTGCAGTGTTGCTTCGACGATGACCACGCCAATTCCGTTCGGGAGGATGTGACCGAGCATAATGCGTCCATCGGAGGAGCCGAGGGCGCGCGCGGCGGAGACGTAGTCCAATTCGCGCAGGGTGAGGAAGGCGGCGCGCACGAGACGCGCGAATGTCATCCATGAGAGAATGCCAATGACGAGGCTGATGGTCAGCACGCTGTTGCGTTGAAAGAGAGGAAGTTCCACTTCGCGCAAGATTGCCGCAAGTAGAATCAAAACGAGGAAGGATGGCAGTGACAAAAACGCATCGGTGATGCGCATAAGGACCGAGTCAATATTGCCGCCGTAGTAGCCAGCCAGCGCGCCGATGGGGACTCCGATGAGAAGCGAAATCGCGACTGCGATCCCGCCCACCGCGAGGGAAATTCGTCCGCCGTAGAGGATGCGTGTGAACATGTCACGCCCGAGCGCGTCGGTGCCGAGGAGGTGAGACGTCGAGGGCGGAAGAAATTTTTCAGGGAGGTTCGATTTTTCCGAATCGAACGGTGAAAGAAAAGCAAATGTGCATAGGATGATGATAAGTCCGATAATGATCATGCCTACGATCGCGCCGCGATGACGGGTGAAGCGTTTCCAGATATTGGACGTGAGGTCGGGGGGTTGATTCATAATAACTTATACCGTCATTGCGAGGAGGAGAGGAGCGACGACGAAGCAATCTCCCTCATCGTGGTGGAGATTGCTTCGACCACTCGGCGTTTGAGCCTCGGGTCTCGCAATGACGGGATGGAGCTACTCATACCTCACCCTCGGATCAAGATACGCGTAGAGAATATCCGCGATCAGGTTGCACAGGATGATAAACGCCGCGCCGATGATGAGCACGGCGAGCAAGAGCGGATAATCGCGTTCGACCGCGGCTTGGTAATACAAACGTCCCATGCCGGGCCACGCAAAGATGGACTCGATCAGCACGGCTCCGGTAAAAATGTATGGCAGGTCAAGCGCGATGAGCGTGACGATGGGAATCAGCGCGTTGCTCAGCGCGTGTTTGAAAATTACGCGGCGTTCGGAAAGTCCATGTGCGCGGGCGGAGCGGAGATAGTTCAACGGGAGGATTTCGAGCAGACTCGAACGGAGAAAACGCGAATACCACGCGATCCAGCCTAAAGAACCGGTCAGAACCGGGAGAACCAAATGGGCGAGTCGGTCGCTGAGGTGGCGCCCGGGCACCACGCTTTCTAGGGATGAGATGCCTCCCGATGGCAACAGCGGTTCTCCCGTCACAGGGTTTTTCAGCCACGCGTAAAAAATCAGGATCAGCAACAGCCCTAGCCAAAATTCAGGGATGGCTTGGCCTGCGAACGAAAATGTTGTGGCGAAAAAATCGAAGACCGAATATTGTTTGACCGCGGAGTAAATTCCGATGGGGATGGCGATGATGAGCGCGGTGAGCATTGTGATGCCCATGAGCGTGATCGTGTTCGGCAGGCGCAAACCGATCTCTTCGAGCACGGGCTGGCGCGTGCGATACGAAAAACCAAAATCGCCGCGCAGGATTCCTTTGCGTGAACCCGGCTCATCTTTTACTCCATCGCCGTCGGAATCAATTTGAGTCCAGTCGTTGCCGACGAGCCAGTAGACGTATTGGAGGGGGAGTGGCTGGTCGAGTCCGAACTGACGATTGAGTTGCTCGATTCGTTCCGGACTTGGACGCCTGCCCGCGTAGGCGGATATCGGTCCGCCGGGCGCGAGGTTGACCAGCGCGAAGAGGATGACGCTGAGGATGAAGAGCAAGCCGACGGTTTGGATGAGGCGGCGGAGGATGTAGGTGGTCATATTTAAGGTGTCATTGCGAGGAGCGCTTCGGCGGGCTTAGCATAAACTCCGTGACGTGGCAATCCCACCAATCCTTCAAACAATTGTTAGGTGGTGAGTCGAGATTGCTTCGTCAGCCCTTCGGGCTTCCTCGCAATGACACTTGGTACTTTATTTCAACGTCCAGTCCGCGATGTTCCACGTCACCAGATCGTTGACGGTGGACTGCACGCCCTCAAGCCGCGCGGAGTATGCCTCGGCATTGGGAATCGTGAACAGATGGACGAGCGGGACATCCTCGTTGATGTGGTCGGCGATGGCGCAGAAGGTTTCCTTGCGCGAGGCTTCGTCGAGCGTGTATGCTTCGTCGATCAACGCGTCCACTGCCGCGTTGTCGTAACGCATCACGTTGTAACCGCCGCCGGGCACAAGAGCCTCTTGCGAGTACAACTCCCAGACATAATCGGTCGGGTCAACACCCGCGTAACCGTCATCCCAAATATCGATATCATAGTTGCCGCTTTGCTCGATGCCGCCATTCTCGGCTTGATCCCAAAGGATACTTCCCTCCACGACCGAGATATTCATCTGGATGCCGATCTCGCCAAGCATTTCCGCGATGAGTTGTTGGGTGAGTTCAAGCGGCTCGCCGAATTCGGCGTACGTGATGAACTCCATTTCCATCAGTGTGCCATCCTCGGCGGTGGAACAGCCATTGCATTCGCGCACACCGTCGCCATCGGAATCGGTCCAACCCGCCGATTCGAGCATGGCTCTTGAGGTTTCCGGGTCATACGCGGGACGCGGTACGTCGCATTGATATGGCGAGCGGAAGAATTCCGTCCATGTGGGGGTTGCCAGCCCGTAGAAAATTTCGGAGGTGATTGTATCCACATCAATGGCGGAGCGAATCGCTTTCCGCACGGTCACGTCCGAAAGAATGGGGTGCGGGGTCGCGGACGCGTCCACCGTCCCTTTTTCCGCGAGATTGAAATACAGCCGCATCACCCAACGGTCGGTCGGACTTAAACTTACTTTCGCCACATCCGAACCTTCGAGGTCTTTCACCGTGTTCGTGTTGATCCACATATCGATATCCGCGTCGCCGTTCAACATCATTGTTTTGCGCACGGCATCATCGGGAACGATCTGCACGATCACCTGATCGAGGCTGGGTTTCGGGGCGAGGTAGAAATTATCGTTCTTGTGAAATGTCATGTGGTCGCCCTCGACCCAGTCGTTCAACACGAAAGGACCGTTGCTCAACGGTTCGCGTCCGCAATCCCATGCGAGGAATCCCTGCTCGAGGTTACAGTAGTGCGAGGGCCAGATTGCGATCTGCTCGCCGCCGAATTGCGTGAGATAACCGGGGTAAATGGTATTGTAGTTGACCACGAACGAGTATTGACTCAACTGCTCAACGGAATCGATGTAATCGATACCGGGAATCCATGTCCCGTTGACGGGGTCGGAGATCGCCGTCCACGTGAACAGCACATCGTCGGCTGTCACCTGATCTCCATCCTGCCACAACACATCTTCACGCATCACCCACGTGACCGACATCGTCCCCGCATCTTCGTCGATCGTCACGCCGCCATTCTCCACAGTGGGCAGATCGGCGGCAAGTTCAGCAAAAACGACTCCGTTCGGGTCAACGTCCGTCATGCCGAGTAGGACGAGTTCCATCACCAGCGCGTCGTAGCCGGTATCTGCCACCATCGGGTTGAACGACGGTGGATCTTCGGCGATAACGATCTTGATGCTTTTTTCCGATCCCGCCGCGGGTGCGGGTTCTTCCGTCCCCGAAGGTTGTGCGGCTGGTCCACATGAAGTGATTGCCAGCGCGAGAATGACCGTGAAGGTCAGAAAGAGCAACGTACGCTTTTTGGTGAACATTGGTCCTCCTGCAAGATTTAAATTTCAAACGCCGTATTATTGCACGTTTTACCAGTGATGTTAAGGTTTTTGGTAGACGAATTTACGAGTAAAATGTCCCCCATGAGAACTGTATTCTGGGAAGACAACCAAGTCAAAATGATCGACCAGCGAATTTTGCCCGCGCGCTTCGAAGTCGTGGCGTACCGCGATCACAAATCTGTCGCCCGCGCGATTACGGATATGGTCGTACGCGGCGCGCCTGCCATCGGAGCGACGGCCGCCTTCGGGCTCGCGCTCGCGGGATTCGAATCCGCTTCCTCTTCGACGGGCGATCTGCTCGCCGATCTTCAAACCGCCGCGTCCACGCTGAAAGCCTCGCGCCCAACGGCGGTGAATCTGGCGTGGGCAGTGGAGAGGGTTTTGAGTACTGCGTACTCCGTAAACGGATCGGCGGATGATTTACGAGAAGCAGTGTTAAGTGAAGCCCAACGCATCGCCGACGAAGATGTTGAGATCAACAAGCGTATGGCGGAACACGGCGCGACGTTGATCAACGACGGCGATACGATCATCCATCACTGCAACACAGGCGCGCTCGCCGCCGTGGACTGGGGTACTGCGCTCGGAGTCATCCGCACGGCGCATGAGCAAGGCAAAAAGATTCACGTGCTGGTGGATGAAACCCGTCCGCGCTTGCAGGGAGCGCGTCTCACCGCGTGGGAGTTGGAGCAGTACGGAATCCCATACGAGATCATCAGCGACAACACTGCTGGATATTTCCTCAAGGCGGGCAAGGCGCAGAAATGTTTTGTCGGTTCCGATCGCACTGCCGCCAACGGCGATGTGGCGAATAAGATCGGCACGTACATGCTCGCGCTCGCCGCGCACGACAATGGCGTTCCGTTTTATCCGGTTGTGCCAACATCCACGATCGACCTGTCACTGGATCACGGTGATTTGATTCCCATCGAAGAGCGCAACCCAGAGGAAGTGCTCGGCTTGGAGTTCAAAGGGGAGCGCGTCACGCCAAAGAACGCGAGGGCGCGCAACATCGCCTTCGATGTCACGCCGAATCGTTTGGTCACTGCGATTGTCACCGAGAATGGAATCGCATATCCGCCGTTCGAGGTCAATCTTAGAATGGTTGCAAAGTATTGAAAAACACTGTATAGTTACGACGAATCGTTGTTTCGTAAGAGGTGAATCATGTTACAAACCATTGAAGCGATAATTGACGAAAAAGGGGTTTTGCGGGTTCTTGATTCTGTGGATTTGCCTAAGATGCGGCGAGCGATCGTCACGATTTTAGAAGAAGCGCCAACCCAGGAATCGCTAGACCGTGCAACTTATCGTCAAAATGTGATGTTGCTTGAACAACAACAGGCAAAAGGATATACCAAATTCCCCTCGAAAAAAGACGAGGCGGGAGAATGGGAATCCGAGCAAGTGTGGGGTTAATCGTGAATCAGGGCGATGTGTATTGGTACAGATTTCGCGCTCCCGATAAACGCCGCCCTGTCTTGATTCTCACAAGATCTTCCGCAATCCCGTTTTTGACGGGAATCACGATTGCGCCTCTCACCACCACAATCCGTGATATTCCTTCCGAGGTCTTATTAACGCCAGAGGAGGACGGTGTGCCCGAATCCTGTGTTGTCAACACCGACAATATTCAAACTATTCAGAAAGACAACTTGGAAACTTTCATCGTACGATTATCGGCAATGCGGATGGGCGAAATCCTCGATGCCATCCGATTTTCACTGGGGTTTGACGCGCTTGAATAACCAAGGCGTGACGTTGTATTTTCACCTGTGTGCGAGTCTTCGAAAACTTTACATCTTTCCGCTCACGTGATAAACTTCCGCCCGTTGACTTTGGCGTGACGCAACCCGCGTCACGCCTTTTAGTGCGAATGTATTGTGTCATTGCGAGGAGCGGTGTTTGCGACGAAGCAATCCCCTCGCTAACCGGAGATTGCTTTGCCACTCGCTTCGCTCGGGCTCGCAATGACAGAGGTTTTGATGGACATCCTTCTCACCGGCTCAGTTGCCTACGACTACTTAATGACCTTTCCCGGTCACTTCAAGGAGCAGATCCTTCCCGAACGACTGGCTTCGATCAGCCTGTCGTTTCTTGTCGACTCAATGTCCAAACAGCGGGGGGGTATCGCGCCGAACATCGCCTACTCGATGGCGTTGTTGGGAGCCAAGCCGCGCGTCATGGCAACCGTCGGCGAAGATTTTGGCGATTATCGTCACTGGCTCGAATCCAAAGGTGTGGACACTTCGCTGATGAGGGTCATCCCTGGCGAGTTTACCGCCTCGTTCTTTGCAACCACCGATCGTGTCTCCGCGCAAATTGCCTCATTCTACCCGGGCGCGATGACGCACTCATCAACGCAATCGCTGAAAGAGTTGGACAAAAAACCCGATTTGGTGGTCGTCTCCCCGTCCGCGCCGGACGCGATGATGAAATTCCCTGCTGAAAGCCGCGAGTTGGGGATCCCGTATCTGTATGACCCGAGTCAACAAGTGCTTCGTCTCGAGGGTCATGAGTTGGCGCGCGACATGGAAGGCGCGTACTTCTTATTCTGCAACGATTACGAGTTCGGCTTGATTTCAAAAAAGACCGGGTGGAGTTTGGATCAGATTCTCGATCACGTGAAAGTCCTCGTGATCACGCGCGGCAAAGATGGCGCGGACCTGTACATGGGCGGCGATTCGGTGCACATCCCAACCGTCCCTGAGGATGAGATCGTTGATCCAACGGGAGTCGGCGACGCGTTCCGCGGCGGATTTTTGGCAGGTTATTCACGCGGATTCGATTGGAAACTGTGCGGAGAGATCGGCTCGCTCGCGGCGGTGTATTGTCTCGAACAACGCGGTCCGCAAAGTCATAGTTACGCGCGGAAGGATTTTGTGGAACGCTTCCGCCGGCATTTCGACGACGCTGGGAAGTTGGAACAGTTGTTATAAGTAATTTATTCGTCCGAAGTTCAACTGCGGACGAACAGAGTTAAAAAAACGGAGCGCGGACTTCAGTCCGCTAACTAAAAAGTAACTAAAAGCGGACTGAAGTCCGCACTCCAGAATCAAGCGGATCGAAATCCGCAATCAATCAAAGTGGACTCAAGTCCGCGATCCAGAAGGAGCAACAAATGAGTAATTACGATATCAAAGACATCAACCAAGCCGAAGGCGGACGTCGCCGCATGGATTGGGCGGAACGCGAGATGCCCGTCCTGCGCCAGATCCGCGAGCGCTTCAAAAAAGAGAAACCTCTCAAGGGTTTGCGCGTGTCGGCTTGTTTGCACGTGACGACCGAGACCGCCAACCTGATGTGGACCTTGCAGGAAGGCGGCGCAGACATCGTCCTCACTGCCTCGAATCCGCTTTCCACGCAAGATGATGTCGCCGCGGCGTTGGTGAACCAGTTCGAGATTCCCACGTTTGCGATCAAAGGCGAAGACAAAGCCACTTATTTCAAGCACATCCGCGCGGCGCTCGAACACAAGCCGCACATGACGATGGACGATGGCGCTGACCTCGTTTCCTCGCTGTTCTTCATCGAAATGGGACGCTTCGAAAAACTTGAGCCTTCGCTTGCGAGTTGGGCAAAGGGACTCTCCGATGATGAACGCAAAGAAATGCTCAAAGGAGTGATCGGCGGCACGGAAGAAACAACCACAGGGGTCATCCGACTCAAAGCGATGGAAACGGATAAGGTGTTGAAGTTCCCCGTCATCGCGGTGAACGATGCGTTGACGAAACACTTATTCGATAATCGCTACGGCACGGGTCAATCCACGATTGACGGGATCATCCGCGCCACGAATGTTTTGCTGGCTGGAAAAAATTTCGTGGTCTCGGGTTACGGCTGGTGTGGACGAGGCCTTGCCTCCCGCGCGCGTGGCATGGGCGCTCAGGTTATCGTCACCGAAATCGACCCGATGAAGGCGCTCGAGGCGGTGATGGATGGGTATCAAGTAATGCCCATGGCAGACGCCGCGCAGGTCGGCGATTTCTTCTGCACGGTCACCGGCGACATCAACGTGATCGATGAAGCGCACTTCAAGGCGATGAAAGATGGCGCGATCGTCGCCAACTCGGGTCACTTCAATGTGGAGATTAACATCCCTGCATTGGAGAAGATGAGCAAAGGCAAGCCTGCGCTCGTCCGCCCGTTCGTGGAGCAATACGAAACCAAGGATGGACGCAAGATCAACATCCTCGGCGAGGGACGCTTGATCAACCTCGCTTCTGCCGAAGGGCATCCTGCCTCCGTCATGGACATGTCTTTCGCCAATCAGGCTTTATCCGCCGAATACATGGCGAAGAACGCGGACAAGTTGGAGAAGAAAGTTTACTCTGTACCCGAAGATATCGACAAAGAGATCGCCCGCCTGAAACTGCAAGCAATGGGCGTAAGAATCGACACCCTCACCCCCGAGCAGTTGCACTATCTGAATTCGTGGGAAGAGGGAACGTAGTTCGATTTGCGATTTCAGATTGACGATTTGCGATTGAGCCTCGCGGATGCCGAAGGGTCCGCGAGGCTTTTTGTTTGCATCATATTAAACTTCTAAGGCTGAACAGGACATTGCTCCATGTGCAGATATTGTTGGCATTCTGCCTCTGTCAGTGCGCGCGTGACGCGCTGTTTGGCAAGTGCGATTAAGTCTTCGATTCTGAGGAGATAGATGCGTGCAGTGCCGTCAATGCTCGCCACTGCCAGTTGTGAACCATCCGGGTTGAACGAGACACTCGTGAGTCCATCAGGTGCGTTTAGTGTAAGCAATCGTTCTCCGGTAAGTGCATCCCATACAATCGCCGTTTTATCCGTACTGGCAGTGGCGATTTTTTTATTGTCTGCGCTGAATGCGACGCTGAACACGCCGCTGATGTGGCCCGATAAGGTGAAAAGTTCCTTGCCTGACTCGGTTTGCCAAACTTTTGTAGTGCCGTCAAAACTGGAAGTGGCAATGCGCGACCCATCTGGGCTGAAGACAACTTGACGAACGGTATCTGTATGCCCGAAGAGCGTTTTTTGTTGTTCGCCGGTCTTTGCATCCCATATCCGAACCGTACTGTCAAAGCTGGAGGTTGCGATACGCATCCCGTCCGGACTAAAGGTAACACCGACGACCCACCCCTCGTGACCGATAAGCGATAGCAATTCTTTCCCGGTCACGGAATCCCACACCTTACTACTTCCTTCAAAACTGGAAGTGGCAATGCGCGACCCATCCGGGCTGAATGCGACTCCAATAACCCAATCCTCGTGTCCTGACATTGTGAGCAGTTCTTTGCCAGTTCCCGCATCCCAAAGTTTGGCGGTTCCATCCTTGGAGACTGTCGCGATTTGGGTTCCATCATAATTGTAGGCGATGAATGTAATTTCATCTGTATGCCCCACCAGACTCAATAATAACTTGCCGGTCGTCACATCCCATACTTTCGCTATCGGGTCAGAATAGGCAACGGCGAGTTTGGTGCCATCCGGGCTGTAAGCCAGTCTGGCGCCAATTTGTGATGTAATAGCGGGTCCATTCACTAACGTAAGAAGTTCCCTGCTTGGAGAAACATTCCAGACTCTGACAGTTCCATCCGTGCTGGCTGTGGCAACGCGAGTCCCCTGTGGGTTGAATGCAAGACCCCAAATGTCGCTCTTGTGACCGTTCAGGCCGAATAATTCCTGACCCGTGTTCGCATCCCAAATTTTTGCCTGTCCCTCCCAACTGGTTGTGGCAACGCGTGTGCCATCCGGGCTGTACACCGCGTTCGTAGCCGGATCGGTATGCCCAGAGAGCGTTAATAGCAATTCACCATTCCTCACATCCCATATTTTGATTTTTCGATCATCACCCGTTGTAACTATGCGAGTGCTATCCGGGCTGAACGATACGCTTCTCACATTTACCTTTTGATGCGGGAGAGTAAGAATCTTTTGATAGGTAGTTGCATCCCAAATGCTCACCCATCCCTCGACATTCTCCTCGGTGTTATTGGCAACAGCAATCCGTGAACCGTTTGGGCTGTAGGCAACCCATTGAGGGAGACCGCCATCGCCTTCAAGCAGCGTGACCAATTTTTTACCTGTGTGAGCATCCCACACGATGGAAGTTCCATCGAGGCTGGCAGTTACCAAGCGGCTCCCATCCGGGCTGAACGCAAGATTATAGATCTCGCCATGATGACCCTTAAAGGTTAGCAATTTCATGCCGGTCTTCGCATCCCAGATATGAGCAATTCCATCCTCGCCAGCCGTTGCCAGTAATTTTCCATCAGGACTGAACATCGCGTACCAGATGATTTGAGTGTCGGAGCCGCGTACAAGAAGTAACTCTTTGCCCGTGGTCGCATCCCAGATTCGTGCCGTACCATCAGAACTGGCTGTTAGAATCAGCATACCATCCGGGCTGAACGCTGCGCTCCAAAACGGTTCAGCGCCACTGGTAATCGTCAACTCTACACGCGAGGCTTGAATTGCGCGGTGCAACGCATCTTCTGCTTCAGGCAAAGCAGTCTGATCTATCGCATACGTTTTATTTGCGGCTTGTAAAGCCAACAGAGTGCTGAGTTCAGGATCGGTCTCAAGATTTAGATGTGCAGCGCTTGCCAGTTCACGAACCGATGAGATCAATGCTTCCTGATGTGCGTTTCTGGCAAATACACTCGCATTGGTGGCAGCAATCAAGGCTACTATTAACGCGCTAGCAAGAAGTACTCCACGTTGATGCAGTTGTTTCAAGGAAGAAGCTTGTTCTTCTGCGCGGGCTTTCTCTGTCTCAGCCAGTTTTCGTGCAGCTTCGAGTTCGCGTTGCCGCTGGATTTCACGTTCCATGGCATCGTGTTGTTCCTGTTCGATCGATGCTGTGAGAAAAGCGCGTTCCGATGCATTCAAACTTTCTTCGTTATCTGTTTCCCACTCACACACCTGCGCCAACCGCGCCCCACGATACAACTCGGATGGGTCTCGTCCACGTGATTCCCATTCCTGTGCCGACTCTGTGAGGTGGCGGTGCAAAAGCAGACTTTCACGATCTTGCGTCAGCCAACCGTGTAATCGTTGCCATTCCCGGATGAGCGCTTCATGCGCGACCTCGGCGCTATCTTCATTTAACGTGATCAAGCGCGCCTCTGCCAGTGTGTTCAACACTGCTCGCAATTGCGCCGCTTCTGCTGATTGGCGTACCAATTCATTCAAAGCAGCGCGACGACGGGTATCTTCTGTCCCTTCCCCCAATTCGGTCAGGCGCATAAAGACATCATGAGCAATTCTCTGTTGTGTTTGGTTCAGTTGGTCTGTGAAGACGCTTTCGGCAGTCTCTGCAATCGCTCCGCGTACCCCGCCCGAGGCATGATAACCTTCCAGTGTGAACGTGCGCCCACGCCGCCGCTCCCAGGTTGCGAGTAGCGCGTGTGAAAGGAGTGGAAGTGCGCCGGGTTCGGGTTCGCCCGATCCCTCCGCGCCGATATCGCTTAACAAGATATCCACCAAACCGGGCTCGAATTCCCAACCGCTGCGTTTCGCGGGTTCTTTGATGGCGCGTCGCAACTCCTCTGCCGTCATCTGCCCAATATATTCCTGTTGTGCGGCAACAGCCTGCCGTAATAAAGGATATTGCGCGCAGTGAGAGTAAAAATCTGCGCGCAAGGCAATGACGACGGTTGTTTTCCTGGATCTATCCTGCGCCGCGAAAAGTAGTTTCTCGACAAAAGCGATACGATCCATTTCATCATGGCACAACGTGAATACCTCTTCGAATTGATCAACTAGGATCAGAACCCGCTCCGCATTTTTGTCACGCGCCGAGTTTAGATTTGCTTCCAGGATCTTTATCGGATTGCCGGTCGGCGTAAAGATTCGTACATCCCAGCCCACACGCTTGAGCGCCATAGCTAGACCGGCGCGCATCAGGGAGGATTTACCGCTACCGGATGCGCCGACGACTGCCAGCAAACGCGAAGAAGAATCCGCAGCAAGATCAAGTACATGTTCGGTGAGGCGTGCCGTGAGGGCTTCGCGTCCAAAAAAGAGATCGGCATCTTCTTCATCGAAGAAGAGTAATCCTTTGTAGGGCGCAAGGCCGGGCGCGGGAGTATCTTCCTGCCGCGCAGATTGCGCCAAATCCAAGAGGCGTTGGATGAGTTCGGGCTCCTCTTCGAGGTGTAAGGCCGGAACAAAGAGAGCCTTTACTGCTGTGAGATCCGGCAGACGCTGATTCTTTTCGAGTCGGCCGATTTGCGCTTCGCTATATCCCACTGCAATGGAGAGCTCAAGCTGCGTGAGCCGTGCTTTGCGTCGCAGGTATTTCAGCAAATCGCCAAAAGTTAGGAACGAATTGGGAACGAAGGCTTGAGTCGGCATTGTTCAAACATTTCTTCCTAGCACATTCTAAATCTCCAGAGCGGTGAATTCAAGTGTTTGAAGGTCTAAATTTGGCTTTTGGCGGGAAATGTCAGGTTTTCGGTGGGCACCATGGCGGGAAATGTCATATGTGGAGCAAGCAGGGTCTGTAAGATACGAGAAAATTTAAACCCATTCAAAAGGAGATCAAAATGTCACTTAATCGTTCGTTCTATCTGTTGTTTATGATCGTGTTAATTGTTGTCACCGCCTGTGCGCCATCTGAGACCGCGAATGTGGCAAATCGTTTTGCAGCCAACTGGTCGGGTACGATGAGTTTCACCGATCGGGATGGTACAGAAGATGTTTTCGTCACCATCCCTTCTGGTTGTGCTGCCGGAGAAGTGTGCGGTGAAATCTTCAACTCTGCTGTAAATTGCACGTGGGAAATGCAACTGGACGCTGTCAATGGGAATGTCTTTGAATACACCCTATCAAGGACTCTTCATGGGGAATGCCCTGCGATGGGCGGGGGTACGTTTACCCTGCGGGAAGATGGCACTCTCATTCGAGAGCATGTTACACCGAATTTCATTGCTACTGGAACGCTGGGTCGTCAGGGTGAAGGATACCAACCGGTGTATGGTTTTGCCGGGAGATGGTCAGGCAGTATGAGTTTTTCTGCTGATCCAGATCGTAAGGATCAGATAGAGGTGATTATTCCAATTGGATGCAAGACTGGAAATACGTGCGGCGAAATCGTCAACTTCAATGGGCAATGTGGGGTGTATATGAGGCTAAAAAATATCACCAGCGAGACCCTCGAGTATGAAACGTCCCCTACCCAAATCGAGTGTCCTTATGAAGGGGCAGGGACGCTCACTCTGCAAAGTGACGGAACGCTGCTGGTGGAGTATACGTCATCCAGCCTGACCACAAATGGGACATTGGTTCGAAAGTAATTTTCCACCCCATCTATCGAAAGGAGATTGAAATGATTACTAACCGTTTGTTTTCTTTATTCGGTCTTGTGGTGCTTGTAATCACCGCCTGTGCACCGCAGACGACCGCGACGCCAGAAGCCACGGCCCTCCCCGATGATCCCATTACGCTTCGCCTGGCGGTCGCTGATGCAGAAGGACGCCCCAGCGAACCCTTTGTGTTGGAGTTCATCGAACAGGTTAAAACCCGCTCAAACGGCACTATCACCATCGAACCCACTTGGGATGCTGGCGCTGATACCGAACCCGTCTTCGAGCAGGGTGTAGTTAAGATTGTTACCGAGGGGCAATATGACCTGGGTCTCGCAGCCTCACGCGCTTTTGACAGTCAAGGGATAACGAGTTTTCAAGCCTTGCAGGCACCGTTCCTTATTACCGATGATGCTCTGGCTGAAGCTGTCGCGAGCAGTGACATCGGCACGCGGATGTTGGATAGCTTGTCATCAGCCGGGTCCGTCGGATTAGCGTTATGGCCCGAAGACCTTCGCCATCCCGTCTCGGTTGTACCCGGCAAACAGATTCTCTCACCCGCGGATTTTGAAGGTGCAACCGTCCGAGTTGTCCCTTCCGAAGTGAGCTATTTATTGATAGAGACACTTGGCGGACGCCCAACGTTTGAAGATGAGGAATTTCAAGGTGCAGAATCTGGGTTGCGCCAGGGATTTTCACTAACGGGTCGTCCTATCGCTACGGGAAATGTTATCTTCTTCCCAAAATATCAGGTGTTGTTTGCCAACGGTGCAACATTCGAGAACCTGAATGAAGCACAACGCGCTGTTTTACGAGAGGCAGCTGCTGTAATACAGCAGAAAGCTATTACTGAACATCCAACCGAAGCCGATGCAGCAACTGCCTGGTGCGCAGACGGTGGAACGGTCGTGATGGCAAGTGAAGAGCAAGTCGCGGCATTTGAAACTGCGGCACAACCTGTTTTTGAGAAGATCCAGCAGACTCCCTTCAACGCGGAGCTTATCGATGCCATTCGCGAACTCAAAGCAAAAACTCTACCCGCACTAGGCGCTGAAGCGTGTGCGTCAAGCTTGGCACTGCCCGATCCGCAACCTACTCAGAATTCCAACGAAGTGTGGTCCACAGGTCTGCCGCCGAACGGCATCTGGCGGGCTGAGAGAACTGTCGAACACTTTCTGCCCACGGGAATGATGCGCTCTGCGGCAGAGCAGGAATATGCAGGGGTGTACACCATCACATTCAACGATGGAAAATATACATTGATCTTTGATAGTTTGCGAGGTCAACAAGGCAGGTGCGAGGCTGATTATGAATTGGTAGAGGAGGATGTTCTGCGCCTCACGTACGATCAGAGCGTGTGTGACCTTCCGCTAGAGGATATGCAATGGCGCATTGATGAAGATGGGCTTCATCTTCACCTTGTTGCTTCGAATGGAGGACCACCAGAATTGGAGTGGAGCCCTGTTTATGAGGCAACTCCTTGGCAAAAGGTTGCAGATCAGTAGCCCCCTGAATGGCGAGACGATCAAAGCCTCGCGGACTCTTCGTGAGTCCGCGAGGCTTTTGTTTTCCATCACTGGATAGCAACTGCAACGCTAATTCTTGTTACAAGAAAAAGTAACCCCGATGGTGTTGCTCGAGTGGCCCGCTTGGTCGCGAATGGTCACTCCGACCGTCACGTCGTATTGTTTTGTGCCGCAACTCCATTGTCCGGTAACGGTAGTGCCCCTTCGCTGGTTGGCATTTGGGGAGAATGAAACATCCTTGATCGTGCCTGAGGTGGTTACCGAAGTGCTGATGAGTTGGAAATCAGCGAAGTTTGCATCGCCTTCACCATCGATGTAGTAAACATCCAGGTAAGCGATCAAACCGCCCGAAGACGAGTCGAACCGCACGATCACCCGTTCGATCAGAGGGGCGAGGGCGGCAAGCGGTGTGACCGTCGGAGGAATGTCAACCTCTTGTAAACTCGCAGTTTCTCCGGTAGTTGTTGCATACTCCGCCCAAAGCCAGCAGGTTCCCGGAGAGTTTGGGTTATTGATGATCCAGTAGTTGGTTGTTGAACTCTGTCCAACAACTTCAGCCTGTTGCCCGATTGTCAACGCGCCGACGATCTCGTACTCTGACCCGGGTCCGGAGCGGCAATTGGTGTTGGCGCTGACTGTGACAATTACTTTAGACGGGGTTGCTGTGAATACAGGGGCAGATGTGAAGGTGGGTTCTGGCGTGGATGTTGGTGCAAGCGCGGTCTGTGTCAACGCTTGAAGAAGCTGAGCTTGAGCGGTGATGGTCAACGCCAGGTCGGGTCCAGAGGTTGGTTCAGCCGCTGGAGTTGGCGCACCGCATGATGTAATCGCCAAGGCGATGAGAATGGTCATGACGATGGTATTTTTTCTATTCATGGTTCTCCTTGTGAATTGCATTGCCTTCTTGTAGGAAACGCAAGAGATTTTATAACACAGATTGATAAATGCTTATTAATCTGTGAAATCGACTTGGGTAAATTGAGACCATCGTACTACCTCATTGAAAAGAAAACTCATGAATCCTGATTGATCACGAAGCGCGATTTCGTGTAAACCAAAAAACCAGTATTGATCCCACGATCAACGATGGTAGGAGGATCAACCCCGCCTCTGGACCAAAAACGCCGCCAGTCCACAATTCGGGACCAGTGACTTCGATGCGCGTGAGCGCGTAAATGTCCAAACCTGAGACGGGGAATCCGAACACCACGCCCTCGCTGAAATTCCAACCGATGTGTAATCCAATGGGGAGCCAAAGTTGTTTGGTGCGAAGGTACGCGAAGGCGAAATACAAGCCAGCAAGCGTAATTCCCACTATGGCGCTCCAGCTTGACCCCGGGTTGCCGGTATGCAGCAAACCGAAAACGATCGAAGAAATTACCACGCCCCAGAACAGGTTGAGTCCGTTGGCGAGGGTCTGCAGGTGATAGCCGCGTGAAAGCAGTTCTTCGTTCCAGCCGACGAGCAGAAAAATGACAAAGAACGTCAAAACGCCGGTGAGCACTCGGCTTAATGAATCAATCTCCCATGCGAAACCATGGAAGGTCACCCAGCCGAGGGCGTGCATCATGGCATAAATGAATCCCATTTGTACGAAAGTGATGCCGATGCCTGCAAGGACATCCATCAAGGCTTGCAGGTTCACTTTCAACCCAAGGCTTTCGATGGATTGTTTGTCGAGAAAGCGCTTTGCCAGAAATATCGAGGTCGTGAAGGCGATCGTCTCGGCGACTACGGAGAGAAGCAGGAGTTCAGGTGTGAGTTCATTCGAGAACGCGGATTCGGGATCGAAAAAAAAGTATACAAGAAAGAGCGGAATACCCAAACAAGCGAAGACAAACAATGAACCGATGGTTTGAATCAATAACCTCCACCCTGCCCGCAAGCGAGACTCATCTGCTGAGCGAAAGATTCGATTCAGGTTCATCCGCCGCCTTTCATGTAGATTCCCGTCGGGTCGAGTTCGTCGCGCAGGATGCGGAGTTCCGCTTCGGTGACCGGGTCAGTTGTCCCGACGCGTGAAGCGGTTTTCAGATCCCAGCCGGTGTTTGCCTTCGCTTCATCCGCCGTTTTGCCGGGGTGCAACGCGGTGAGATTCATCTCTCCCGTTTGATCTGGCTCCATGATGCCGATGTCGGTGACGACAGCGAGCATCCCGCTGCCGCGTAAACCAGCCTTTTCGCGGTCACCTTTTCCGCCGATGAATCCAGCCGAGGTCATGAACTCCACTTTTTCAGGGAAGCGGCGCTTTTGATGCGGGGTTATGATGTAACAACGGTTCGCCCACGCCGCGATCTCCTGCGAACCGCCGGAGCCGGGCAATCGCACTTTAGGCGAGTCGTATCCGCCGATCACGGTCGCGTTGATGTTGCCAAATTTATCGATCTGCGCGCCGCCCATGAAACCCACATCTACGTTGCCGCGCTGGAGATAGTTGGTGAAAATATCGTACATGCTCACAACAGATAACGCACCACTCACCAACGTTGGGTCGCCGATCGAAAGCGGTAGGCGCGCAGGTTCCGCGCCGATCACACCCGCTTCGTAGATCATGACGAGATTCGGCGCGAGTGTTCGTTTTGCAAGATTACACGCGAGGTTCGGCTGACCGACTCCCACAAACACCACATCGCTATCGCGTAACAAGCGCGCCGCGTTGATGATCATTAATTCGGCAGAGGAATATTTCATTTCGCTCATTTTTTTGTCCACTCATCTACTCATGTCTGTCATTGCGAGCGAAGCGAAGCAATCTCCGTGAACATCGGGCTTCGCTAGTCGTGATGGAGATTGCTTCGTCGGGCAAAACCCTCCTCGCAATGACGGAATTTGTTTTTGTGATAGCCTGTCAATACTTTCCATAATTGATCGGCGCGCTCATCATGGCTGGCACTTCAAGCCTCTTACGCGTCTCCGCGCCGAGTTTCTGCCAATAGTCGTTTCGATCTTTCACACCATACACCCACTCATCCAAATATCGCTTAATGGTTTCCTGCGATTCGCTAAATTTGTCCCATGAAAGATAGAATTCGTTATCGCGGTCGTA
>CAZQES010000047.1:23120-24615 GCA_964591425.1 uncultured Anaerolinea sp. | reverse complement strand
GAGCCCAATCTCGCCAATGGCGACAACCTTTGGGTGTTCGGCAAGGCTACAAAGTTCATCGAAATTTTTTGTGTTGAATTTTTGCATGTCGGTGGGGTGGAAACCAACCGCCGCGAAAACACTTGAATGTGTCTCTGCCAGTCTCACTGCTTGGTAACTGGTTTCCAGATCCATGCCGGGAACCAGCATCTTTTCAACGCCTGCGTCCGTGGCGCGTTGAATCACTGCATCGATATCCCCGGCGAATTGTTCAAGATACAGGTGGCAGTGGGTGTCTGTGAGCATAATCAGACTTTGTTTGTGAAAATTATAACATATAAAACAATGTAGCCACAGATTGCACGGATTGTCACGGATTTTACGAGCGAGATAAACAAAAAAACCGACCATTAGCAATGGTCGGTTTTAAGTCGTGTAAACCAATCTAATTCGTGGTAGGGTGTTACTTTATTCCCGCTACTTTCAACCCATCGTCGAGAATCGCTTTCACTTTATCGCCGTGCGTTGTTTCGCAATACACGCGCATGATCGGTTCTGTGCCGCTGAAACGGATGAGCAACCAACCGCCGTCTTCCAATTTAAATTGAAATCCATCCACTGTCACGAGTTCGGTCACTTTCAAGCCGCCGATGGTTTTGGGATTGGCGTCGAGAATGGTTTGCTCGCGCGTTTTGCGGTCGCCCGAAAACGGAGTGTCCACGCGGTCGTAAAAATGTTCGCCAACTTTATCGAACAGCATCTTCAACAGTTCGGTCGGCTTCTTGCCTGTGCGCACCATAAAATCGAGAAAATACAAACCGCCCAATATTCCATCGCGTTCGGGCACGTTGTTGCGGAACGCGTATCCGCCGCTTTCTTCGCCGCCGATCATCGCGTTCGTTTCGATCATCTTAGGCGCGACATATTTGAAACCTACTCCGGTTTCATGGACAGGCACGTTATAAAGTTTTCCAAGTTTATTGAGCATTGTCGTTGTAGAAAGAGTCTTCACAATATCGCCGCGTTCGCCGCGCACTTCGAGCAGGTACAACGCCAGCAATGCGTACACGCGAAGTTGATTGATGAATTCGCCGTTCTCGTCGCCGATACCGCAACGATCCGCGTCGCCATCGGTGATGAGCAACACATCGGCTTTGTTGGCGACCGTTGCTTTGAGTCCCACATCAATGTTCGGGCGAATTGGTTCAGGTCGTTTCATTTCGGGAAAGGACGGATTGCGTTCGTTGTGAATCTCGATCACTTTCGTTTTTCCGCCATCGAGCAAGCGCGTGAACCAGCCTGCGCCATTGCCCCACATCGCATCCACCATTACGGTGAATCCCGCATCTTTGATCTTTTGAATATCCACGAGTTTGTGAAGATTCTTGATGTATCCATCGGATGCATCGAAGACGACGACTCTGCCGTCCCGCTTTGCATCCTCGATGGAAACCCGCTTCGCCTCCGACGGGGAGTCTGGGATCAACGCCTCGATTCGTTTCAATCCTTCAGGGTC
>CAZQES010000047.1:11733-23110 GCA_964591425.1 uncultured Anaerolinea sp. | reverse complement strand
TGACCGCGCCGCAGGCTTTCTTTTCCACAACTGCAAACGCGATGACCGGCGTCGGCGTCGCGCCATCGGTCAAATAGACATTCAAGCCGTTGCCAACTAACACCTCGGCGACAGAAGCGGCGAAATTCTCTGAGTGAAATCGTTTGTCGTGACCGACAACAACCCACTTGCCGCCAAATCCTTTTTCGATGAGATAGGATGCGAATCCCTGCGCGGCGCGGCGCACGTTATCGAATGTATAATCCTCGGCAATGACTCCCCGCCAACCGTCGGTGCCGAATGAAATTTTGTAGGTCATGAGAGGCTCCCTGAAGAGGATGTGTTGCGCGAGATTATAACAAGGATTGTTACTCAACCTGCATTGCTACTGTCTCAACTTCGGGAAGTTTGAATTTTGACCAAACGATGGGAATGGAAATCAAGCACGCGATGATGACGACCAGATATGGAGTTTGCGGAGTAAATCGTTCCCACAATTGCGCGCCGATCCACGGCATGGGGAGGGAGAGGATGCCCAGTGTGGTGCCGAACAAGCCGAATGCCAGTCCGCGTTTTTCGTTGGGGACGACCTTCGAAATGAGCGAGTCATAACCGGGAATCAGACATCCCACCGCCGCGCCAAGGAAAGCCATGCCGATTGCAAAGCCGATGAAGTTGTTGGCGGTAAGGAATAAGCTCAATCCGATTGCCTGCGCTACGAAGCCAGTGAGAATGCTGGCGCGCTCGCTAACCTTATCCACAAGCCTGCCTGCCAGCGGTGACGTGAGGATGATCGCAAGCCCAAGCGCCGCGTTGAGGAATCCAACCTGCTCCACGTTCGATTTGCCGATCTCGGTGAAATAGATCGGCGTAAGCTGGCTGATCATGTTCGATGCGGTGTCGCCGATTGCGTCGGTCAACCAGATCCACGTGATAATGCCTCCAGCGAATAATAACGTGAACACCGCGCTGATCTGTGTTTTGAACCCTTCGAATGTTGGCTTTTGCGCATTTTTCTTCACAGCGAAATGCTCGGAGGTTGCCATCCACACGCGCAGAAGTGTCGCAGAGAAATAGATCAAGAAGGCAACTCCCGTCATCAACTTGAAACTGAATCGGTTAGCGAGAATCCCGCCCAGCGCGGGACCGATCACCGTCACCGTCATGTAGATGCTGGAGGTTAGACCGAACACGCGCCCGCGCTGATTTTCATCGGATTGCTCAGAGATGTACGCGCCGAAACTGGGTCCGACGACAGAGTTTGAAACGTATTCCACGCTCAAACCGAGCAGTACCCATTCCCAGCTGGGTGCGAGGGCGATGATGAGATACCCGAACATGGCAATGGAACTTCCAAGCGCGATCACGCGTAATCTTCCGACCGTGTCTGAAAGCCAGCCGCCGAAGATTTGCAACATCATCGGCACGAGGGACGCAAGAGTAAAAACCAAGCCAACCTCAGCCACTTGTGCGCCGAGGTTCAGCATATACAGAGACAACATACTGTACAACATCTGCCCGGCGATGTTAGCAAGGATCATCCCTGCCAGGAACCAGCGGAGATTTGTGTTGAGCAACGGCTTATCAGAATTGGTCATCGATGCCGATTATAAAGGAACGCAAATTGGAATCGCGAAAAGGGCGGATATTTTATCGATCTGAATCAGCCTCACTTCGAGAATGACGCGGGTTCTCATCCGCAGTTATGGTCTCGACAAAAATTGGTCGCTCGCCTATACTCCGAAAATAAATTACGGAGGCGCGATGTCTAAATATCTTGTGGTCGTGGCTGGGAATATCGGCGTGGGGAAGACCTCGCTGACCGAGCGGATCGGTTCGCGCCTCGGCTGGTGGACCGGGTATGAGTCGGTGGCGGATAATCCCTATCTCGCGGATTTCTATGGCGATATGCGTTCGTGGTCGTTCCACTTGCAAATATTTTTCCTCGGTCATCGCGCCGACCAATACCTCGAAGCCGCACACGATCCGCGTTCGGCGATCCTCGACCGGAGCATTTACGAGGATTTTCATATCTTTGCGCGCGCCTTGCATCACATGGGCGATTTCGCCGAGCGCGATTATCTCGCGTATCGCAGGCTGTTCGAACTGGTGGTGGGAAGCACACCGCGCCCGAACTTGTTGATCTATTTGAAGGCGCCGGTCAATGTGTTGATGGATCGCATCCGCCGCCGCGCGCGGGGGATGGAATCAGGCATCACGCCGGAATATTTATCCCTGCTCGATTCGTTCTACGATGAGTGGCTCGGCGCGTTCGACATGTGCCCGGTGCTCACGGTTCGCACCGACGATTTGGATTACGTGCACCAGCCCAAGCATTTAGACACCGTCGTCGAGCGGATTCAGAACAAACTCTCCGGCAAAGAAGTGGTTGAATTCTGAAATTGGGGAAACTCCAATCCGTTTGCAGGGTTTGTGCTTTCGTGCGATAATGTCACCATGCTTGATCAGGATACAAAAACCACCAAGTTGTCGGCAGGGTTACTAAAAGGGGTGCCTCTCTTCTCGGACCTTCCTCACGAGGAGTTGAAACTCCTGATCACCGCGCTCGACCGCGTTTACTTGAAGTCGGGCGAGATTCTGTTCCGAGAGGGGGAGCCGGCCGAGCACCTGTATATCGTGGCTCAGGGACAACTCGAGATCAATATGGCTTCCGGGACCGATAATGAGCTCGTGCTAAACGTTGTCAACCAGGGATCGTATATCGGTGAGATGGGAATCATCATGCCCGGCGGACGGCGTACAGCCGGTGCCCGCGCGCGCGGCGACGTGATGTTGCTCAGCGTGAGCCGCTCGCAATTTCAGGAATTGTTGCACCGTCACCCGGAGTTGGCGAATGCGATGGTCAGCGTGCTGAGCGAACGCCTCGATAACACGAATGTGCAAACCTTCCGCGATCTGACCGAGAAGAACCGCCAGTTGCAGACCGCGTACGATGAACTCAAAGCCGCACAAGTGCAGTTGATCGAAAAAGAACGCCTCGAAAAGGAATTGCAGGTTGCCGCGGAAATCCAGATGTCCATTCTCCCGGACGTGTTACCCTCGCCGAGCGGATACGATTTCGGCGGACGCATTTTGCCTGCCCGGCAGGTGGGCGGCGATTTCTACGATGTGTTCGATCTCGGTGACGACAAGATCGGCGTGCTGATCGGTGATGTCGCTGACAAAGGGGTACCCTCCGCGATTTTCATGGCGCGGGCACATGCGCTCATCATCGCCGAAGCGGATAGCGCCACCTCGCCCGGCGAAGTGCTGCGTTTGGTCAATACTCACATCACGCGCTTGGAAAAATCAACTCAGTTCGTTACCGCCCTGTTCGGCATTTTGGATACGAAGACAGGTCAGTTTTCGTATGCGCGAGCCGGACACGAGCCTCCGCTTTTAGTCGGCACTCACGGTGATGTGCACCGCCTGCCGCATGAACCGGGCATGGCGCTTGGCTTGTGGGAAGACATTACGCTAGACGAGAACAGTTTCCACCTTGCACCGGGTTCGCTGCTCGTCTTATACACCGACGGGATGACGGATTGCCGAGACCCCAACGGTAAACCATTTGGTTTGGAGCGGATCAAAGAGACGATGAAGGGCTTGCGTACTCGCTCTGCCCAATCTGCCTGCGATCACCTTCTGGAAACTCTCACAAGTTATCAGAACGGTGCAAAGCAGGATGATGATGTGACGCTGGTCGCCATCCACGCGAGTTGATGTTTTGTTGGTTGAGTAGGCGGCGGGTCTTGAAATAACTTTGCTCTATTCGACTACTGCCGCCGTATCGAAACCAACAGGGTTCATCTATTGCCAATGTTTGTGGTTTCGATACGGCGATTCGCGCCTACTCAACCACCACATGATTCAAAAGTAATAGGTGGTTTACGCTTTCTCTAGCGCCTGCCTGATATCTTCGATCAAATCGTCTTTATTTTCAATTCCGACCGACAATCTCACGAGCGCGGGGTCAACTTCCAACTGCGAGCCAGCGACAGATAAATGCGTCATCGCGGCAGGGACTTCGATCAGCGATTCGACACCGCCCAACGATTCAGCGAGCGCGAAAATCGTGGTTGCCTCCACGACTCGAATCGCGGCTTCCTTTCCGCCTTTGACGATGAACGAGATCATCCCGCCGCCGTTCCTCATTTGGTGCTTTGCAATCTTTTGTTGCGGATGACTCGCGTGGAAGGGATAAAATAATTTTTCCACTTTGGGATGTTCTTCCAGAAATTCGAGGATCGCCAGCGCGTTTTCGTAATGCCTGTCCATGCGGAGGGGGAGGGTTTTGAGTCCGCGTAGGACGAGAAAGCAATCCATCGGACCCGGCACCGCGCCGACTGCATTTTGCAGAAAATAAAGTTTATCTGCAAGTTCCTTGTCTTTGACGACCACTGCGCCGCCGACCACATCGGAGTGACCGCCGAGATATTTGGTCATCGAATGGACGACGATGTCCGCGCCGAGTTCGAGGGGACGTTGCAAGTAGGGTGTGGCGAACGTGTTATCCACCACAAGGAACGGTTTGTTCTCATGCGCGTGTACGATCTCTGCCACCGCACGGATGTCAGTGATTCGCAAATACGGATTCGTTGGCGTCTCCAACCACACGAGACGCGTGGAGGGGGTCAATGCCTCAGCAACCGATTCGGGGTCGGTGGTGTCGGCAAATGTAAAGTCGAGGTTGAAGCGTCGGAGGATCTTGTCGAAGAGGCGGAAGGTGCCGCCGTACACGTCATTGCCTGCCAGCACGTGCGCGTCCGCGCTCAACAAACGGAGCACGGTATCGGTCGCGGCGAGACCCGAGGAAAATGCCAATCCAAATGAACCGCCTTCGAGCGCCGCGAGACAATCCTGCAATGCCTTGCGCGTGGGGTTCATCGTGCGCGAATATTCGTATCCCTGACGCGGTTTTCCAACTCCGTCTTGCATGTACGTGGACGTGAAATACACGGGCGTCATCACCGCTCCGTTATTAGGGTCAGGGTCTTGTCCCGCGTGGATGGCAAGCGTTTCAAATTTCATGGATGCTCCTTGTAAATTTTTTGCATGGTGTGTCGTCTAGTAACCGTCCCGCAGGTTTGAGCGCAGGGCATCGTCCTTTTCAGATACCTGCTGGACGTTTTCCAAATTTGATTATACGAGGAAACATGACAAAAACAATTCTGGCGGTGTTGGCGCATCCTGACGATGAAACGTTCGGCTTGGGCGGCACGCTCGCTTTGTATGCACAGCGTGGTTACAACACCTATTATGTCTGTGCAACGCGCGGGGAAGTAGGTTCGGCAGACGAAGAATTCATGAAAGGATTCAAAGACACTGCGGAGATGCGCACCGATGAATTGATGCGCGCCGCCAAGATCCTGGGTTTGAAGGATGTGTTCTTTTTAGGGTATCGTGATTCGGGAATGCCCGGATCGGAAGATAACAAACATCCGAACGCACAGGTCGCTCATTCGATCGACGAGGTGGCAGGGCGGGTCGTCAAATACATCCGCGAACTCAAGCCCGATGTCGTCCTCACGTTCGACCCGATCGGTGGATATAAACATCCCGACCATATTCACATCCAACGCGCGACAACGCTCGCCTTCGAAAAAGCGGACGACGCTTCTTTCCACCCCGAGGCTGGCGCGCCGTTCAAACCGCGCGCGCTGTACTATCAAGTCTTCTCACGCGGATTGCTGAAGTGGACGGTGCGCCTCCTGCCGTTGTTTGGTAAAGACCCGCGCAAGTGGGGGCGCAACGGCGATATCGATCTCACCGATCTGATCACGGATTTTCCCATCCACGTGAAGCTGGATACTCGTTCTGTTGCCGAGGTGAAACGCGAAGCCAGCGCGCAACACGCATCGCAGGGCGGCAGGCAAATGCGCCGCGGATTCATGGGGTTAGTGTTCAGGCTCATGGGAGAACGCGAAGAGTTCATGCGCGCCTATCCGCCTGTGAATGGGACGTTCAGCAGAAAAACCGATTTGTTCGATCTATGAATTGAGGGTTGAAGAGATCAAGGTCGGAAAATTGTCTCCCGCAATTCCGTCCATTCTTTTCTCAAACCTTCACGAAAATTCAGGCGAAAGTTCGATTTGCTAGGCAAATTGTGTCGCCTGCCTTGACGCGGTACAACTGCGTTAAGAACTTGTTTTCGGTTCAAACGCAAATATCATAATTCCTTTTGCCAGCAAAAGAGAGGAACCGCCGATGAACCACAGCCACACTGTAGTTTTGTTCATCATTGTTCCAATACTGCAAACTCGATCGCCTCGTCGATCGACATTTTCCTGCCTTGATCCCATCGCTTGTTGAACTCTGCTTCGCCCAGCAGTTCTCTCAGCGCAGTCAGTTCTTTTTCATATTCTTCCTTTTCCATCATTGTCATGACCGAATCGATCGCCTCGCGGAGTGCGGCCGCCGCGCCGAGCAAATTGGCAGCGCGTTCAGGCTCCTCTTTTCTGACAAGGATGAAGGCAATACATTCCAGCTCGTGTGCTACCGCCGACCGGTGACCCAAATCTTTCCACTTCGGCAATAAGTCTCTGTACGTCGCCAGAGGTTCATCGAGTTCGCCGTGTTGGCGGAGAATATGAGCGAAATCGCTCTGGCTCGAATACGCGACTCGTTTATTCCCCAACAACTTTGCAGTTTCAGCGCTTCGCATGAATCCCGCGCGGGCTGTTTCGAGGTCGCCCATCAGCGCGGCAATATGACCCATCCCAATATCCATGAACGAAGAAGCCCATTTGAAGCCCGCTTTTTGGGCAAGCTCGGCGGCTTCATAGATCGAAGTCTTCGCCGATGAAAGATCGCGATTGCCCAGGAATTCCAATTGTGCGCGCGTGGAGAGGGCGAGAGATAATTCCGCCGACAGCCTGTGCTCACGAGCGATGCTTACCGCTTTTTCCGCCGCGGTAAATGCATTGGGGAAATCTCCCAGGAAGCTGGATGTCAGCGCCAGGATGCTATAGGCTCGAGCAACGGTGATGAAGTCATTCGACTTTGTCCCTAATTCAATCGCCTTCTGAGAAACAACCAACCCCTTTTTGTGCTCGCCCAACGTAACCGATAGCCATCCCAACAATCCATACAAGCGGGCGCGCGCATCATCATAGCCTGATAGGGTCTCGATCTTTTCCAAGATCGCGTTGCACCACGTACGCGCCTCGTTGTTTTCGTCGCGCACGACCCAAAACCCTCCCAACCCGTCTGCCAGTTTCAAGGCTTTGTCCGGGTGATTTGCGGTAGCCCACTCCAGCGCGGCGCGCAGGTTATCGTGTTCCGATTCGATCCGATCCAGCAATTCAATATCCTCCGTTCCGAACATGCGCTCCGGGGAATATTTTATGACTTCGAACATGTAATCCAAATGGCGATCTCGTGTGGGGATTGCCTCACCCGCCTCCAGCAGTTTCTCCATCGCATACTGACGAATCGTTTCGAGGAAGCGATAGCGCGATCTGCCGTCCTGCTCCTCGACGATGACCAGCGATTTGTTGACCAGCCCCGAAAGGCCTTCCAACGCTTCATCCGCGCCGACAACTGATTCAGCCGCCTCGAGCGTCCACCCGCCTGAGAAGACGGACAGTCCGCGCAGGGCGCGTTGCTCCGTTTCGTTGAGGAGTTGATAGCTCCAATCGATCAACGCGCGCAGAGTTTGTTGGCGCGGCAACGCGGTGCGGACGCCGCCCGTGAGAAGTTTGAAGCGGTCATCGAGGCGCGCCGCGATCTGTTCGGGCGTGAGTAGTTTGACGCGCGCAGCGGCTAACTCGATGGCGAGAGGGATCCCGTCCAACCGGGAGCAGATCTGGGTGATGGACGAGGCGTTCTCGTCCGTGAGATGAAAACGCGGCTCGGCTTTTGTGGCGCGGTCGACGAAGAGTCGCGTGGCTTCGTCATCTTTCAACGATGGAACGCGGTAGATCGTCTCGCCGTCCACGCCCAGCGCTTCGCGGCTCGAAGCGATGATCTTGAGCTGTGCGCATTCGTGCAAGAGTTGATCCACCACCTGCGCGCTGGCTTCCACAAGATGTTCGCAGTTATCGAGGATCAGGAGCAATTCTTTCGCGCGCAGATATTCAATGACCAGTTGAACAAGCGGGATGTTTGGCACTTCACGAACTTCGAACACGGACGCGATCGTCGGGATGATGAACGCGGGATCGCTGATCGGCGCCAGTTCCACAAGCCACACGCCATTTTTGAAATTGGCAAGTTGTTCGACGCCGACCTGAATGGACAAGCGCGTCTTGCCCGTGCCGCCCGGACCGATGAGCGTAAGCAGTTTTGCCGATGCGAGTTTTTCGCTTGCTTCCTTCAATTCGCGCTCGCGCCCGATGAACGTGGTGAGTTGTTGCGGCAGGTTGGTCGTCGCGACAGGAATCGAATTGAGCGGAGGAAATTCTTTTTGCAGGTCCGCTGCGGCAACCTGATTAATTTTTTCCGTTTGTACGATCCCTTTGAGATAGTGTTCGCCGAGGTCAATGAACGATACGTCAGCGGGCAGATGTTCTCGAGCCACTTGCGCTACAACTTCGGAAGCCAATATCTGCCCTCCATGCCCCGCAGACATGATGCGCGCCGCGCGATTCATGGTTTGACCAAAATAATCGCCATCGCGCAATTCAGCTTCGCCTGTGTGAAGCCCCATGCGGGCGCGTAACGAGACCTCCAAGTTCTTAAAGAACTCGGAGGTTTGCAACTGACGTTGCGCTTCGATAGCCGCGATGATGGCGTCTATGGCTGTTGAGAAAACCGCATGAACCCCGTCGCCTGTGGTTTTGAAGATCTGTCCATGAGTCGATTCAACGGCTTCTTTCAGGATCGAATCATGCTTTGCCAGCGCGGCTTTCATCGCTTCGGGAAATTCTTCCCAAAGTTTGGTCGAGCCTTCGATGTCGGTGAAAAGGAAGGTGACGGTGCCAGATGGGAGATTAGTCATTAATTTCCTCTAGTGCAAAATCAATCGCCTGTTCCATTGTCATGGCGTAACCCTTGGACCATATCGAATCGAATTCCATCGAATTCAATTCATCGCGCATGCCTTTCAATTGCTCATCGAAATAGATTTGCTCATCGGGAGTCATTGGCGTGCCGCCTTTTTCACGGAGGGCGTTCGCGGCGGCGAATAATTGCAGGGTGCGTTCGGGATGATCCTGGGCGAGGGCGATGAAGCCAAAACATTCCAGTTGATGCGCGACCGCGCCCATCTGCCCGATATCGCGAAAAGCGACGATAGTTTCACGATAGATATCCAGCGCGATCGCGTAATTGCCTGATAGTCTTTCCTTATGCGCCAAACTGCTCTTGGCTATGATCACATTGAAATGCGCGCCGACTTCACGGTAAGCCTGGACCGCTTTTTCAATCAAGGCGCGCGCTTCATCATACTCCTTTCGATGGAAAGCGATATTCCCTTTCATTTCGTGGGCAGTCGCCACTGTCCATTCGATGCCTGCCTCCCGAGATACGCGGATGGCTTCATCTGCATATCGTTCCGCCGCGTTAGTATCACCGTGCAAGTCCAAAGTTACGCGGGTCAGGTTATTCAATGCAGAAGCAAGAACAAAAGCATTTTTTTCAGAACGAGCAATCGCAATACCTTCCATGAGCGCGGCTTCCGCTTGAAGGCGCTCCCCTAAAAATTCAAGCGGAAAGGCTACGATGACCAGCGCATACGCCAGCCCGCTTTTATCCTTGCTCTGGCGAAATAATGCCACACTTTCTTCCGCGGTACGCTTTCCGTTGAGGTTATCTCCCAGCGACATATAGAGAAAAGCAAGTCCGCTCAATCCTTTGGCGCGCAGGAATGGTTGTTGACCCTCGCCACTCTTCTCCATGTTTTCCACCATGGCTCGTTGTATCCAGCGAAAGCCTTCGGCGGAGTACCCGCCCGCTGTCCAGAAAATGGGCAGGCTTCCCGCAATCCGCAAGGCGCTTTCGGGATTCCTGGCAAGCCCCCATTCCATGGCTGTCCGCAGGTTATCCTGTTCGGCAGTAATGCGACGTGTCCAGTTCACGCGGGCGCGTCCCCGCATATGCCCTTCCGCGATTTCTGCAAACTTCACATAGAACGCCAGATGGCGGCCGCGGATCGTTTCCACTTCGTCGGTCTCGAAAAATTTCTCGCGCGAGTATTGGCGAATGGTCTCCAGACATTGATATCGAATCTCGCCTTTGGACTCCTCACTGAGGACGAGGGATTTATCCACCAACCGCGTCAGCAAATCGAGGACATTGGGCTCGCTTTCTTCTTCTTCCCTGCAAACTGATTCCGCGGCTTCAAGCGTCCACCCACCAACGAAGACCGCCAGCCTGCGAAACAATACTTTCTCCTGCGCCGAAAGCAGGCTGTAACTCCAATCAATCATCGCGCGCAAAGTCTGCTGGCGCGGCAGGGCGGTGCGCGAGCCGCCTGTCAACAAGCGGAAGCGGTCATCGAGCCGCGATGCGATTTGTTCGGGAGACAAGACCTTCATGCGGGCGGCGGCTAACTCAAGGGCGAGGGGAACGCCGTCTAAACGGAAGCAGATTTGGGCGATGATGGAGGCGTTGTCATTCGTCACCGTGAAGTGCGGTTGGACAAGAGTCGCCCGTTCGATGAATAGTCGCACGGCTTCGTATTGGGATAACTGTTCAAGCGCCGGCAACTGTTTCAGATCGGGCAACGATAACGACGGCACACGCCATGCCATTTCACCTTCAACGCCCAACGCTTCGCGGCTGCTTGCGAGGATCTTCAAATTTTTACAGGAGCGCAAGAGCAGATCAGCTAAGCGCGCGCACGACTCGATGAGATGCTCGCAGTTATCGAAAATCACCAATGCATTGCGGGAGCGGAAATAGCCGCTGATCAACTCGCTGATGGTCTGATTTGACTCGGCCGATTCGCGTAGCCCAAGCAGATTACCGAGGGTATAAGGGATAAGCGTCGGATCTGTGATGGGCGCGAGTTCGAGGAACCACACGCCGTCAGGGAACATATCTATCACCTCCGCCGCCACTTGCAGTGAAAGGCGGGTCTTGCCTGTGCCGCCCGAGCCCGTCAACGTGACGAGGCGATGATTGCTTAATTCATTTTTGATTTCCGTTATTTCCTTTTCGCGCCCGATGAAACTGGTAAGTTGGGTGGGGAGGTTGTGACGATAGACATCCAGCGTTTTGATGGGTGGAAATTCAGACGGCAAGCCCGCGATGTTCAATTGATGGATGCGCTCGGGTCGGATCAAATCTTTGAGTCGCTTCTCGCCCAGATCATGCAGGGTGACGCCCTCGGGCAGTTCATCACGGACGAGTTCCTCGGTTGCCAACGATATTAACACCTGTCCGCCATGCCCCGCAGACATGAGCCGCTGGATGCGACTCATAGTGAGATAGCCATGATATTGACCATCCTCCT
>CAZQES010000047.1:0-11723 GCA_964591425.1 uncultured Anaerolinea sp. | reverse complement strand
GTAACTCCGCCTTGCCTGTGTGGATTCCCATACGCACTTTGACAGGCGCTTCCCCCCAACTTTCAGCCTGCAACCCAACTTGAGATTTTATCGCGGCTTGAAGCGCATCTCCCGCCGTGTGGAACGCGACACAAAACGCATCGCCGATGATTTGGAAGACGTACCCATTGTGCGATTCGATGGCAGACTGCAAAATGGCATGATGTCGCGCGCGCAGCGTCTCCCAATTTTCGCCATGTCCCTGCGCAAGTTTTGTCGAGCCTTCGATGTCGGTGAAGAGGAAGGTGACGGTGCCGGTTGGAAGCGCGCTCATGGAATCCTCGGGCTGATCTATCCGCGGCCTTGCAATAATTCAAGTTTCAAACGCATTTTTACATCATTGTCGTTGAAGAGCGTCCCGTGATATTGCTGGACGGGATGGATCTCTGTTTGAGGAAGCACCGCGCTGGCTTCGGGGACAGTGCTGTCGCCGTTGGGGTGTACGACGATCGACGCTTTTTTGAATACGCCGTAACTATCCCGCTGAACTTGAAGTTCCATGGCGGTTTTGAGTCCATAGCCAAAGATGGATAGCGTGGGAACGCTGGACTTCATCCCCAGTTCGCGGCGAAATTCGCGCGCCGCGCGGAGCAAGGGACGATACGCGGTTTTGACCCAATTCTCATCTTCGATAAAGTTGATCGAAGTCCCGTTCTGGTCGACTGCGCAGGGATAAAGCGGCAGTATCTGATAACAACTGGGGAAGGTCTCGATGATCTCGGTCAACTTTTTTCCCATCAAGCCAAAAGGCAGCAGATCCACCCCAGTCAGCAGGTTGGCGGCGATCTTCGGCACGCCTGTATGAGGTCCGCCGATCAGCATGAGTCGCCCGACCTTCTTTTTCCCTCCCAACATTTCCACGTAGTAACGGCTTACCAATGTGCCGAGGCTGTGCGCGATGATAGTGATCGGTCCCTGCACCTTCCAGCCGTCGATGAATTTTGCCAGGTCGCGTGCAGACTGGCGAACGTCCTGCCGCCAGTCATAGGCGAACTCGATGAAATTCTTTTCACGCTCGTATCCCAATTCCTCCACGAGATAATTGCCCAGCAGGTTGTATTGATCGATGGAGATCAGGTTTGGCACGATGACGATTTCGTTCAAGATGCCTTTGGGTTGCAGACGGGTATCGCCCTCGGTATAGCGAAAAACTTCGGGGTGCTTCAACAAGTAATTGACATTGGGCCACACCATTTCATTTCCGAGCCATAACTGGGAACCCATCGTCCCCGGGACAAAGATGACCGGGGTTAAACCAGCAGGTCCGCGCAGGCTGAGACCTTCCGCGACGGTCAATTCTTCGGCGGTAAATCCGCTTTTGAAAACAATGCGGGTCGGACCGATCTGGAAGGTGTCACCGTTTTGCAAGCGATGTTGTTCGAATCGCACCCCGTCCACGATCGTTCCGTTCGTACTGTTGAGATCGCGCAGGATGAAGTCACTGCCCTTGCGTTCGATGCGGGCATGGTTTCTGGATATTCTTTGGTAATCGAGGACGAGGTCATTGTCGGTTGTTCGACCAATGGAATACGCATCGTCGACGAGTACCAATTCCCACGTCCGATCGGGCGCGTGGATGACCAACCGCGGCAGGGAGGTCTCGTTCAGCGACATCGGCACGGTCATTTGATTCAGCGTCGATTCGAATTCGCTTTCCGAATCGATCATCGTCGCTTCTTCGCGTACTTCCTCGGTGGGGGGGAGATAGTGCAGTGAAATCCCGCTGATCTCAAACGACTCACCCGGTTGAAGTTTTGCATCCTTGACTCTTTGACCGTTGACCACGACCCCGTTCGAGGAATTCAAGTCACTGACGGCGATTCCATCGTCTGTGCAGATAACTTGTGCGTGACTGCGCGAAACCCGGCTTTTGGCAAGGACGATGTCGTTCGTGGTTGCCCGCCCGAGGGTGATAAGCGGCTTGTTGAGAATAAATTCTTGCAGAACCCCGTCTGGCTTGCTTAGGATCAATTTTCCATACTCTGCCATGGTCGCCTCCTCGTGCTCGGAAATTATTGATTCGGTTCAGTGATTTGAAAACTGTTGAAGACCACTTCAAACCCTTGCGTGTCCAAAGCATTGGCAATGATGCCGCTATACCCGGCGTTGAAATCCGTATCGTGTACTTCGCTGACCAAGACACTGTTCACATAAAACCGCATGGTATCTCCGGAACAGTCTGCGCGAAGACGATTGGTTTGATTGCCCTGACGAATGGCGTTGCTTTCCCTCCACCCATCCAGAGGTTGAAAAGTTCCGCTTTTGAATTTCCCTATGGCATACGTGCCGTTACTCTGTACAACGAAATAATAAAAATCCTGGTTATCTTGAATCCGGCAGAGCAATCCGTAAAAACCGTTCGAGCTGGTAACCGGTGCGGCATCCACATAAATGCTAACGTTACTATCCTGTCTTTTTGTTTTTGCCCATGGCGCCGAGTTCACCTCAAACACGGAAATGTGATAGCCATCTGACTGGTAATTGTATTTTGCCTGAGAGTTTTCGAGGGTGGGCCAGCCGCTTTCAGGATTTGTAAAATCATCAAAGAGTAGGGTGATTGGTTGGGAATTTCCAGCAACGGTAGGGGTTTCGCTATCGAAAAAACCCGGAAGCCAAAGCCCTGCCCACGCACCGAGCAAGACGATTGCTCCACAGGCGATGATGAGCACCAGCCCCAAACTTGCCGCGGTGGCGATCTGCAATTTTCCGCGCGCAGGGTTGGGCGTGGATGTCTGCCTTGAAGGTTGGATCACGTCCGCGCTGGGCGATTCAGCCGAACGGTTCGTTTTGACGCGTGGGGCTGATTCAGCATCCTCAAGCGCGGACTCGTCCTCGACATCCACTTCCGTCGCGACATCGTTGCCTGATGAAGGCGAAACCAGAACAGGCTTGCTTGCCCCTTGAATCGTTTCGGGGATTCCCCGTAATTCGCGCGCCAGTTCGGACGCGCTGGCAAAGCGCATATTCCGATCTTTTGCCAGCGCTTTGCTCAGGATCGGTTCTAACTCTGGCGGCAAGTCTGGACGAAACGAACGAATCGATGGCAGTGGATCGGTGAGATGTTTCAACGCCACGCTCATCGGTGTGTTTGCGCGGAATGGCCCGTGACCCGTGAGCATCTCGAACAGGATGACGCCCAACGCGTAGACGTCGCTTCGCCCGTCGAGATCGGCATCTGCGCGTACTTGTTCCGGACTCATATACGAAGGCGTTCCGATGATGGCGCTTCCCGTGAGGTCCGATGTGGCTGTTGAAAAATGCGCGATCCCAAAATCAGAAATCGCCGGGTTCCCAAAATTATCGAATAGGATGTTACCCGGTTTCAGGTCGCGGTGCACAATTCCCTGTGAGTGGACCGCATCCAGCGCGGGGGCAATTTGCGAAAGGAGTTGAATAGAGTCTCGAAGTGTGAATACTTCTTTTTTGATTTTGCCTGCCAGTGTTCCACCCGGCATATAGCGCATCACCAAATAGAGTTGACCATCGTGCTCGCCAAAATCATAGACGGGCACGATCGCTGGATGTTCGATCCTTGCGATGAGGCGCGCTTCGCGCTCGAAGCGTTCTCTAAATCCCAGATTTTGCTCAAGATTGCCGGAAACCAACTTGATGGCTACATTGCGTCGGAAGTTCGGGTCATGCGCCAGATAGACAGCCGCCATTCCCCCGCGACCGATCTCCGATTGAATTTCATATCTTGCGATATTTTTTAGCGCCATGTTTCGCTGATTTTATCATGGACAGGATTCGATTCAACCGCCCCGCGTTTGCCGCGCGCTTTTACTTTACGCGCCCCAACGCTGGATGAAATCCTCAGGCTCCACACCCAGCGCATCCGCGACGCGGTTGATGTAGTTGAAATAGGCAATGACCTGCGTCGCGTCATGGATGGCGCGGTCGTCCAATCCGTGTGAGCGGAGAACTTCCAAATCGTCGGAACACATTTGTGACGGGGTCAACGTCAATTTCGAAGCGAATTCACACAATGCTTTGTCAGGTTTGGAGAGCGGAGCCGTGCGCCAATCCTTCGCTACCGCGTGGACGAACGTATCCGCTTCTTCACCTGGCATGATCTTTCCGACCTCAACACGGAGGTCGTGCGCATGTGACTGCGTTCAGTAATAACAATGATTCTCGAACGAGACGACCACTGCCAGCATCTCGCGCTGCACGCGTGAAAGCGGCGACTCGCTCATCATAGCGGTGATGTAAAACGCGATGCTATCGCGCATCGTACGCGCGTTGAGCGACATGATGTGAACGATATGCCAGACGCGTCCCGCGCGTTTGAGCGCCGTGTCGAACTGCTCTTTCAACAGACCGGTCGCTTCTTCAACGGGGATTTGTTTGATCCACGGCATAGTTTTAGATATTCGTCCTGCAGGTTTTTGGAAAGGTCGCGTGACCAGCATTTAAACCTGCGGGACGATTCGATCCATTATTTTTTCTTCGGCAGAAAGTCGAAAGGCGGACGTTGATTCATTTTGATTAAATTTGCCCGCGTCTCGCTCGTGTTCAAAACGGTCATCGAGCCGGTGTCGCAACTCAAGCGTTGAAAGTGATCCAGCGGCATCCCCAGAAAATGTGACACGACGAGTTTGATCGGGTCTGCATGAAACACAACCGCGACGATGTCTTTTGGCTTGTTGTTCTTTTGGATGATGCGCTCGATCGCCATGACGTATCGTGTCTGTGCTTCGAGAAACGACTCGCCTTCGGGAAAGCGAAACCGCGACGGCGCGTTCTGCACGATTCGCCAAACTTTTGTCAGACCGAGCACGCGCCACGATCTTCCCTGCCATTTGCCGATGTCGGTGTCCATCAAGTCAGGCTCCTGGACGATCTTCAATTTGTGCGACTCGGCGATTGGCTTTGCTGTCTCCATCGCCCTCTCCAACGGACTCGAGTATACGGCTTTGAGCGGGACGTCTTTCAGCGCGTCAGCCAACGCTTGAGCCTGCTTCTGCCCTTTTTCATTCAAATGAATCCCCGGCAATCGCCCTGCCATCTTGCCTGATTTGACAAAGTCGTTTTCGCCGTGACGGATGAGGAGCAACAATGGCATTATCTGATCTTCCGTTTCATATCCTGGATTTGCTCCTCGCTCATGGCGGGAAGATTCTCCACTTTTGTAATTCCCAGCGCTTTGCGTTGCGCCTCGCGCCACATTTCGAGCCGCGCGGTCACTTGCGCTTCATACCCTTCTTGTGAAGGGGAGTAAAAATATGTTCCCAATAATCTCTTTGGCAAATACTGTTGCGGCGTGAAATGACCGTCGTGTTCGTGCGGATACACATAATCTTTGCCGTGTCCCAGCGCGGCGGCATCGCGATTCCCATCCATGAGATGACGCGGGACTGAAACCTTTCCCTCCTCCTCGATCTTCTTCATTGCCGAGAAATATGCGCCCGCGCTGTTGGATTTGGGCGCGGTGGCGAGGTACAACGTCGCTTCGACGATGGGGTAGATGCCCTCGGGCAAGCCGATGAAATCGAATGCCTGCGCCGCCGACGATGCGACGACAAGTCCCATCGGGTCTGCCAAGCCGATATCTTCGCCCGCGAGGATGATCAGGCGGCGGATGATGAAACGCGGGTCTTCACCGGCGTAGATCATTTTTGCAAGCCAGTACAACGCCGCGTCTGGGTCGCTCCCACGCACGGACTTGATGAACGCGCTGATTGTGTCATAGTGCGCGTCGCCATCTTTGTCGTAGAGAACCGCGCGCCGTTGAATGGACTCTTGCGCGACATCCAGCGTGATGTGGATAACCCCGTCTTTATCCGGTTGCGTGGATTCAACAGCAAGCTCAATGGCGTTCAACGCATTGCGCGCGTCGCCGCTGGCAGTTTCGATGAGATGCAAGCGGGCATCTTCATCGAGCTTGACGTTTTTGTTTCCGTAGCCGCGTTCTTTGTCTGCGAGGGCGCGATCAATGAGGATACCCGTCTCTTCCTGATTTAGATTCCGCAATTGAAAAACGCGCGAGCGCGAGATCAATGCTTTGATAACCTCGAAATACGGATTCTCCGTCGTCGCGCCGATGAGGGTGACGACTCCTGCCTCGACGTGGGGCAGGAGCGCGTCCTGTTGGGCTTTGTTCCAGCGGTGGACTTCGTCCACGAAGAGGATCGTCCGTTCGTTGTGCAGTCGCCGGCGTTCGAGGGCTTCGTCAATGATGACGCGCAAGTCCGCTTTGCCAGCGAGTATCGCGGAGATAGTGAAAAAATGACTCTTGGTTGTATTTGCGATCACTTGGGCGAGCGTGGTCTTGCCTGTCCCCGGCGGTCCCCACAAAATAATGGAGGAGAACATGCGGTCCGATTCGATGGCGCGGCGCAGAAGCTTGCCCTCGCCGACGATGTGTTCCTGCCCGATATATTCTTCGAGCGTACGCGGACGCATCCGCGCGGCGAGCGGCGCTTCGCTTTTCATCCGTTCTTGCATGGCATGATCGAAGAGGTCGGGCATGGCTGGGATTATAAAGGAGAAAAGACCTCACAGGTCTTCAAGACCTGTGAGGTCTACATCGCTCCCTAGGTTGAATCAGTTGTCCCGTTAGAACGAAGCGACGGCAGTCTGCATATCCGTGAAGGATTCGATGAACATGTCGAATCCAGCCGTTTCGAATGCCACGCGCGTCTCGGGTGATAAGCCGAGAAGTTTAAAGTGCGGAGATTTGTAGGTCCCCGCGCTGATTCCTTTTTTCACGTCCGCGTCGTCCATGTTCGATTCTGGATCGGATGCGCGGAGTTGGTTGAAAACATTATGGAACGCGCGCAATCCGGCACTGCTCACGAACTTGGTGTGCGAAAGGTCAACAAGGATATGCCTCACGCCGCTCTTGAGCAACTCATTTGCCCGTGCTTGAAATTGCTCGTGCGTCCCCGCATCGATGTTGCCGTCCACGTGCATCACGGTGACCGGGACGCGCCCGTTTTCAGTGAAGACTTTGATCTCCATGGGAATCTCCTCTCGCCTGCTCTTGTGTGAATTGATTATATCCCCATGACGGAAGTTGAGAAGGGTGAACTTTGTCTTTGTGCATGGCTCGAGATTTTTAACGCAAATACTTCGACAAGTTCAGTACAAGTTACGCAAATTGGGCGATTTTCGAGAAAAGGCGTAAACATTCGCGCTTTTCGCTTCGTTCGCGGCATTCGCGTTAAGATCGCTCCAAAAACCTTGAACTCGTCAAGCGACTTTGTGAAGACCAAATGTCTTTACGCGTTCGGGGTTTCGGGCAAACCCTGTTGGTGAGAGCGGTTTACCATATAAATGCCCGCCAGCGCGATGGCGCCGCCGATGCCCTGCCAGATGGTGGGGACTTCGCCTAGCAAGGGAATGGCGAGCAGGGTTGTGACCACGGGTTGCAGGATCATCGTCGGCGCAACGATGGAAGCAGGCAAATGTCCGAGCGCATACGCCAGCGCCATGTAGCCGATGAGTTGAGAGACGACAGCCGATGACAAGAATACAAGCCATGTGCGCGAGTCGTAGCCTGTGAAAGAGTTGCCCAACGACAGGTTGATAATGAACAGCGATAGGCTAGCGCCAATGCCAACCAGCCATATATGAATGACCGAATCAAAACGTGCGCGGCTTTTTTCAGTGAAGAGATAATAACCACCGTAAAAGAAACCCGTGAAGATCGCCATCACATCGCCCAGGCCGAAGCGCGGGTGCAAGATGAAATCGGTGCCGAGGATGAGCGCAGCGCCCGCCAGTGTGATCGTCAGTCCGCGCCAAAATTCACGGCTCAGTTTTTGTTTGAAGATCAACCATGTTCCAAGCGCTACCCAGAGCGGGGCGGTGTTCCCCAAAAGCGTCGCGTTCGCGGCGGTGGTATACGAAAGCGCAGAGGTCCATAAGGCGAGGTCGAGCGCGGTGAACACCCCCGCAAGAATTGGGAAGAAAGCGGCTTTCGATATCGTCGCTTGATTCAGCTTTGCGCGCGGGATGAAGAATGGCAACAATAAAAAAATCGAAAAGAAAAGGCGATAGAACGCGGTGATGGGTCCGGGTGCGTCTGCCCAGCGCACGAACATCGCCGAAAAACTTAATGCCAGCACACCCACGCCCAGCGCGGCATAGGCAGTCAATGATTTATTTTGGGTCATGGATTCTTAAACCTGTAGACGGTCTAATGTGGATGGGATTTCCGATAGCGATGAAACGCTCGCGTCAGGACTCACTTCAATCTGCTTAGCCCCTCGTAAGCCGCTACGCCGCTTGATCCAGATCGTCGAAAGGCCGGCGTTCTTTGCGCCGCGGATGTCTGCATCGAGGTTGTCCCCGACCATCACCGCTTCGGCGGGTAGAAAAGTCCAACGGGAGAGAGCCAGCTCAAAGATTCGCGGATGCGGTTTGCGGTAACTGCACGCGGCGGAGGTCAGCGCGAAATCGAAGAATCGCCCGATCCCAAATTTATGAAGGAGTTGCTGAACATCCTTGTCGTCGCCGGCGTTCGAGATCAATCCCATGCGGTAGCCCTCCTCCTCGATTCGTTTCAACGTGGAGAGCGCATCTTCCTCCAGCACCCAATTCTCTTGCGTGATCTCAAACAGGCGGTCGAGCGCGGTGCGAAGCACTTCATCTGGCACTTCACCGTAACCCTTGTCGGTCAACACATCCCGCAGGACGAACGAATAGGTGGTTTCGAGCAGATCCTTTTCGCGCTGTTTGAAGTAATCATCGAGCCTGCGGCGAAATTCGACCGGAAACGTGGAAAGATTTAACTCCAATCCCTGCTCACGTAGATACAGGGTCAACGCCTCGTCGCCGCGCGCGTTGACCGGCTGGGTGGCATCGCGCTCGTGCATGAGCGTTCCGCCGAGATCGAAGATGACCGCGCGAAGAATATTGGACGGCATGAGAAATTATCAGTTGATCGTTACCGCTCCGGAAAACCGGAAGAGCGCCGCGAGGTTGAACAAGCGGTGATCGGCTCCGGGCTTTGCTGAGTTCGTCATTGTGGAGCGATTCTAATTGATTTTTACAGGTTCTTGTGTTGGGGGTCGTTGCGGCAGGGTTGTGACCAGGACTTTGTCCACGCGGCGCCCGTCCATGTCAATCACTTCGAAGCGCAAACCATGCCACTCGAAATGATCGGCAGACTGTGGAACTCGACCCAGTGACATCATCACAAATCCGCTGAGGGTTTCGTACTCGTCTTCATGGGGGAGCACATGCAGTTTGAAGATCTCTTTGAACTCGTCCACTTCGAGCATGCCATCCAATAACCACGAACCATCCTGCCTCTGCGTCGCTTGCGGTTCTTCGATTTCGATCTGGCCTACGATCTCCTCGAGAATATCGTTGATGGTAAGCAAACCCTGCAATCCGCCGAATTCATCCACCACCAGCAGTATCTCCGTCCCTTTTTCTTTGAAAATCTCGAGCGCCCGCGAAGCGAACATGGTTTCAGGGACGAAGAACGCGGGCTTGAGGATTTCCTTTAATTTGATTTCTTCACCGCTCAAACTGCGCACCAGCAGGTCGCGGGCTTTGACGATTCCCAGAATCGTGTCCAGCGAGTCCTGCCGGACGGGGAAGCGGGAATATTCGCTTCCGCCGATCTTTTGGCGAATTTCATCCAGCGTATCGTTGACATCCAGATAAACGACATCGGTACGCGGGGTCATTAACGAGTACACGCGCTGGTCGCCGAGACTGAACACCCCTTCGACCATATCCTGTTCGGTTTCCTTGAAGACCCCGGCGCGTGTTCCCTGATCGATCAGTGTTTGCAACTCTTCTTCCGTAATGGGCGGCTCGGAAGAAGGCTTGACGCCCAGAAGTCTCAGCATCAGGTTGGTCGCGACACCTAAGAGTTTTACCAGCGGCGAAAAAGCTTTTGAAATTAAGAGCATCGGTCTTGCTACGGCGCGCGCCACTCGTTCAGGACTGTGCAACGCCAGTCGCTTGGGAACCAGTTCCCCGAGCCAGATCGAAAGAGCGGTGATCACCACGACCACGATGCCTAACGCGATGGTTTCGCTGTACGGCGCCAGAAAAGGGATCCTTGCGAATCCCGCCGCCAGCGCTTCGGATATCGTCGCACCACCGACCGCGCCAGCCAACACGCCGACCAGCGTGATGCCGATCTGCACGGTGGATAAAAACACGTTAGGATCTTCGAGTAAATGCAGCGCGGTGCGCGCCGATTTATCACCTTCGTCTGCCTGTTGCTGGAGCCGCGCCTTGCGCGAACCGATCATCGCCGCTTCAGACATCGCCAGCACCCCGTTCACCAGGATGAGCAGGAGGATAAGAAAAACTTCATTCAAATAAACCATGAATTCCTTTTGGGCTTTCAACGCCCCATGTGTGATCGCTTTGGGTGGCGGATTTACGAGCAATGCATACTTCCCCCGGCAACTTCGTTCTTAAATCTTGACGCGAAATTCGGGCTGCTTCCACATTCGGCAATGTGCCCGGGAGCAACGCAAGCGACACACCAACGACGTCAACCAGCCCGATACTACTCTCAGGTTCTATGGGGATTTCAGACATGATCCTTTAGGTGCTTCTAAACGTCCCCTATTGTACTATGAATCAAATCGCGTCATTCCACATGGATGCCTGCCCCGGCTGCGACGCGCCCGATCACCCAGATGGGCTGATTCATCGAACCCGCACGGGTTAGAAAGGATTCCAACTTCTCCTGCGGAACGCCGAGCAACAATCCGCCGCTCGTTTGTGGATCGAACAACAGCATTTGATTTTCTTCGTCGATCGAATCGGCAAACTTAACCCGCGACTCAAAGTGCGACTTGTTGTCGAATGCGCCGCCGGCGAAGCAACCCTTCTCAGCGTACTTCCGCGCGCAGGAAATCAATGGAACTTTTTCAAATTCAAAATGCAGGGAAACGTTTGAAGCCTCTGCCATCTCCAAGCCATGACCCAAGATGCTATACCCTGTAATGTCCGTCCCGCCGCGCAGACCGAATTCAACGGCAAGTTGACTCGCGTCCTTGTTCAAGCGTTTCATCCAATTGACTGCTTCCAACATATCCGCCTCGTCCGCCATTTCGCGCTTGAGCGCGGTGGTTGTGACTCCGAAACCCAGCGGTTTGGTGAGCACAAGCGCGTCGCCGATTTTCAATCCGCCCTTGCTCAGCATTGTACGCGGGTCAACAAAGCCGATGACGACGAGTCCGTATTTCGGTTCTTTATCTTTCACGGTATGACCGCCCGCAATGACGACTCCCGCTTCCCGCGCTTTTTCCGCGCCGCCGCGAATGATCTCGCTCGAGATTTCGTTCGGAAGATTATCCGGCAACGCGGCAACGTTCAACGCCAGAAAGGGTTTTCCGCCCATCGCGTATACATCGGACATGCTGTTCGCGGCGGCGATGGAACCGTAATCGTACGCGTCGTCTACCACAGGGGTGAAAAAATCAGTGGTAACCACGAGCGCGCGGTCGTCGTCTAAACGCCAAACAGCCGCGTCATCCGGTTCACGCAGACCAACCAAAAGGTCCGGATAAGATGCGGCATCGAAGATGTCTTTGACAGGACGCAGGACCTGCGTCAGCGCGTCAGCGCTTAATTTGGACGCTCAACCCGCGCACGTCGAAAGAGTCGTGAGGCGGATTTCGCGTCCCGTTTGAGGGATGGGCATCGTGTTTCCATACAAGGGACGGAGCAGTGCTCCGTCCCTTGTGGCGTTCGTTACGGGG
>CAZQES010000046.1:0-24701 GCA_964591425.1 uncultured Anaerolinea sp. | reverse complement strand
GATCGTCGGTCTTTCGGTCGGCGCGGATGATTATGTGACCAAGCCGTTCAGTCCGCGCGAGTTGGTGGCGCGGGTCAAGGCGGCGATGAGGCGCATCGAAGCCGGAGCAGGCTCAAGCGCGGAAAGACGCGTTCTGTCGTTCAAGCACATCCGCATTGACGTTGGCGCGCGCAAGGTCAGCGTGGGAGAACATCCCATCGAGTTGACCGCCGTTGAATTCGATCTGTTGAAAGCGCTCGCTGAAAACCGCGGACGAGTGCTCACCCGCGAGCAGTTGCTCGAAAAAGTATGGGGCGGCGAATATTTTGGCGAGATCCGCGTGGTGGATGTGCATCTGGGGCACGTGCGCCAGAAACTTGGGCGCGAGGACCTGATCGCCACCGTGCGCGGCGTGGGCTATCGTTTTGAAGACGAACCGTTGTGAGTGAGGAAACATGATCGATTATTTCCGCCGCCATTTGGGCGCAAAAATATTTTTCTCGTATCTGGTCATCATTGTATTGGGCGTGACGGTTCTGGTCGTTGCCAGCCAGTTCATTTTGCCCACGGCCTTCAATCGTCACATGACGGGCATGGGATCCATGATGGGCGGCGGAATGATGATGGGTGGATCTGATTCGATGTCTCAGCTCTATGTTGATTTCCGCGCGAGTTTCAACGAGGCGCTGCTGTATGCCGCGCTCACCGCGATCCTCGCCGCGCTCGCGCTCAGTTTTATTTTCAGTCGAAGCGTTGTCGCGCCTGTGCTGGCGATGTCTCACGCCACACAGCGCATCGCGGATGGGCGTTACGATGAACGCTTGCAAGCCAATGGCGAAGACGAACTCGCGCAACTCGCCCTGCGCTTCAATCGGATGGCGGAAAAACTCAGCGAAGTCGAATCGATGCGCCGCCGCCTCATCGGCGATGTCAGCCATGAACTGCGCACGCCGCTCACCGCCATCAAGGGTTCGATGGAGGGATTGATGGACGGCGTCCTGCCTGCCACCGATGAAACGTTTCAACAGATCCACGCCGAAGCGGATCGCCTCAACCGCCTGGTGGATGATCTGCAGGAACTCAGCCGCGTCGAGTCTCGCGCGTATCAATTGGAGATTCGCCCCGTGGACGTTGCCGCCCTCGTGCAGACCGTGACCAAACGACTCGCGCCTCACGCCGAATCTAAACGTATCATGCTGGACATCGATCTGACTCCCGACCTTCCGCGTTTGCTCGCCGACGAGGACCGCGCCATTCAAATTTTAACCAATCTCACAGCCAACGCATTGCAGTACACTCCCGAAGGCGGCAGTGTGACGATCTCTGCCAAACAGAACAAAGATGAAATTCATCTCGCCGTTCAAGATACCGGTATTGGTATTCCGCCCGAGCACCTCGCTCACATCTTCGACCGTTTCTACCGCGCCGACAAATCGCGCTCGCGCCAAAACGGCGGCGGAAGCGGCATAGGCTTGACCATCGCGCGCGCCCTCGTCGAAGCGCACGGCGGACGCATTTGGGTCGAGTCGGCCGGTGAGGGAATGGGAAGCAGGTTTACTTTCTCATTACCTATCGCAAAATAAGATGACAGTGTGGTGTAGGATATGGTCTTCCAAAGTCGCTTGACGAGTTTACCGTGTTAGGAGTGAGTCTTAGCGCGAAAGCCGCGAACGAAGCGAAAAGCGCGAATTTTTAAATCTTTTTGCGTAATTCGCGTTAAAAAATCTTGGACTTTGATAAAGCCATGAGTCGAGAGAGGCAAATACTGGTCATTCGCCCGATAAATCAAGTACAATTGCGCCCAAATTACTTGTGGAGAAAATCAAATGGTCACTGTTCGAACCGATGTGTTCAAACTCGGCGATAAATTCGCCACATTGTTGGGCGATGAAGTCAAAGTGGGCGACGCGGCTCCCGAGTTCACCTCCGTTGTACCGGGGTGGGGAACTGTCAACCCGTTGCAGGAATCGAAGGGGAAGGTCATCATCCTTTCGGCGGTGCCCTCCCTCGACACGGATACCTGCGACCGCGAGACGCGCCGATTCAATGAAGAAGCCGCCAAACTAAGCGAGGAGATCGTCATCTACACCATCAGTTGCGACTTCCCGATGGCGCAAAAACGCTGGTGCGGCGCGGCAGGCGTGGACAAGGTGAAGGTGGTTTCCGATGTGGTCGACGCGGAGTTTGGTCTCAAATACGGCGTGCTGATCAAAGAGCGGCGTTACTTGCGCCGTTCGGTGTTCATCGTCGGGCGCGATGGAAAACTCACCTACGTGAAATACCTGCCCACCCTGGGTGAAGAACCGAATTACGAAGAAGTGATTCAAGCCGCGAAGCAGGCGTTAGGATAATCCAATCAGCCCTCGCACACGCGGGGGCTAAGTTTTAGAAAACGATTGAATCATCGTAGGGGCACAGCGAAACAAATGATCGTCTGAATTGAAAACGACTCGCTGTGCCCCTACATGCAATGGGAAATGCTATGAATCTCAACGCGCAGTTCGAACAATTCCGACAATCGCCCACGGTGGCGATGGGTGACCGCATCGCGGCGCTCAAAGCCAGCGGAAAAAGGATCATCGGCTTGCAACAGGGCGACCCCGATTTTTCCACCCCGCAAGCGGTGATCGACGTGGCGTGCAAAGCCCTGCAAGATGGGCTGACTCACTACGGACCCTCACGCGGCAGACCGGACCTGTTATCTGCCATCGCTAGCAAGTTGACTCGCGATGAAGGCGTTTCGTACGATCCCGCCTCCGAGATCATCGTCACGCATGGCGGAATCCACGCATATTTTTCGGGGATGCAATCCATTTTGAATCCCGGCGACGAAGTGTTGATGCCCGATCCCACGTGGGCGACGCACGTCAATTTGGCGATGATGCTGCGCGCGGAAGTTGTCCGGGTCCCTGCCCCCGTGGAGGATGGATTCATTCCATCGTTCGACTCGTGGGAACGCGCGGTCACGCCGAAGACGCGCGCACTCGTTGTCAATTATCCATCCAACCCGACGGGGATCGTCCCTTCGCCGGAGTATCTTCGAAAACTACAGGATTTTGCGAAAGCGCATAATTTGTGGGTGATCACGGACGAGGTCTACGGCAGTTTGTATTTCGAGGAGAAACCGCTTTCACTCGCGGCGATCGAAGGCGCGAAGGAACGGACGTTGATCGTGCAAAGCCTATCCAAAACTTACGCGATGACCGGCTGGCGTGTGGGTTTCCTCGCCGCGCCTGCGCGCGTGATCGAGAACGCGGTCAAGTCGGGGCAGAACACCATCACGTGTGTCGCGCCGTTCATCCAGAAAGCCGCCGCGTTCGCGTTGACGGATCCCGGCGTTCAGCAGGAAACCGCCAAGATGCGCGATGCGTACGCGCGACGACGCGCGCTCGTGATGAAGTTATCCACTGAGTTGGAAAGTGAGAGAGTCCGCGTTACGCCGCCGCAGGGCGCGTTCTATTGCTTCCTTGATCTGCGCGCGTTGAAGATGAACGATGTGGAAATGTGCGAGCGGATTTTAGAGGAGAAAAGTGTCGGGCTGGTGCCCGGCTCCGCGTTCGGCGAACAGGGCGAGGGCTTCATCCGCATGTCGTTTGCCGCCTCGGATGACGAGGAGGAAATGGGATTTAGAAGAATCGTCGAGTGGGCGGAAGAGCAGTGAGTCGCGTTGTCCCGCTGTTCAACTGCGGGAGAATCAAATAACCTGTGGTCAATTGGTGATGTGTCGTGCTGAGCGAAACGCTGTGTTGGGCGGTTTTTACGGTAATGGTCTCCAATAAGAATTTGGAGAGCAAAGATGGTTAGGGTATCCATTTATAATTCTACCCGTCCATGAAAGAAACCCAGTTCCATCCATTTTGATTATCCCATCATTTGCTTCACCTGCATAATCTTCTACAAGAGTTGATGTTGAGTAACAAAAATAAATAAATTGTTCATTAGGAGATAATTTGTAGTTGATTATGCTTCTTTCTTTTAACACTTCTAAATTTTGAGTAGGGCAATAGATTTGGCTATCTATTAAACTGTAATTGCAGAGATTGCCCAAAATGCTCCACTGACTTGGTAATTTGTATGCATAAGTATAGAAAATTGAATTTGAGTCACTTGTCCAATCATAAATGCCAGTGGTAAGAAGTTCATACCCTTCGGGAATAACTCGCGGAATACTTCTTAGACATCTCTTTTCTCCAGTTGCTAATATTAACAAGCAAGGTGCATCTTGGAATGCCACTCCATAAAGACGATAGTAGAACGACGGATCCAAGTACAGTAACATTTTCCCATCTGGAGACCATTCAAGTATTCCAAAATCCCCATCGTATGTTGCGATAATTTCACCTTTGGTTATATCTACAATAGTTAAGGTCATATTTTGGGTGATTCTCCCGATGGGAAGATCAGGACTACCCTGAAGGAAAGCCAAAACATTTTCGTTGACTGGGGACCATACAACTTCAGTTACATATCTGTTTTCAGGTAAAGCGACTTCCCAAACGGTTTCGTTTGTTTTTGTATCTTTGACTGTCAAAATCTTATCTTCCGCATCTAATTCAGTAAAGTATTTTTTACTCTTGATAAATCTGTCGCGCCAATATTCAGATAAGTTATCAAATGGGAAAGACTCCGTAAGAATTTCCCCTGTCTGTAAATTATATTTCTGCACAGTTTTTGTGTCTTTAACAACGACACCAAAATTCAAGTTGTCGAACCAGAAAAACCCGCCAAAATCTTTAGATACATCCAATTCAAATATTTCTTGTGTGGAGGCATTAATGAAATGTATTTTATTAGTTTGATTTATTTCATCTGTTATTAGCGTTGCTAAAATGACAGTTTCTGGATTACTCATCCACAAGGGGAAATCAAAACTTGGAGTAGCAGAAACTGCAATTGGGGTTATAGTTACATTTGGGGTTTTGATGGAAACTTGGGTTTCAGTGACCGAAATAGGGTTTATCTTAACAGGTTGAGATGTCTGGCTGCTGAATCCAGAACATGCAGATAGGAAAAACACAAACAATCCAAAAATCCAATTCTTCATAGATGACTTAAAAACCCTTTCCATTGCAAAAGAACCACCCAACTCGGGGTTATGCGGCAACGGGATAACGCCTTTTGGATGGTCGCCGTTTGATACACATTTTAGCGCTTTAGGCGGCGAAAGATTGAAAACAGTATATCAAAAATTCCCTCTGTGTTGTCCCGCACTCCTTGCGTTCTCCCGCAGTTCAACTGCGAGATAACCGACGATCAGGAACAATTTTCACTTCCCCCGTTTTTTCTCCAGCGATTTCTTCACCAGTTTCAATCGAAAGTGATCGGCGCGTTCGCGTTCATCGAGCGCCATCTGGATGAACTTCCGTTCCTCCTTGAGGCGCGGGATGACGAAATGATCGAGGGCGTTCAACCGGCGCGACGTGCGCTGGATCTCTTCGCCAAGACGCGTCAACCGAATCTCGATCTCCGCCAGTTGGATGATCGCTTCGACCTCCGCCTCAAATGCAGAGGCGGCTTCGTCAATGGAGGTGGACGCGCCGACGATGGAATATCCGCGCTCCAATGCAGACCGCGTCACCCGCTTCTGTTCGATGTGCGGCACGCGCACGCCCATCACGCTGACGTTGGTCACTTCCAACGCCAAGCCCGAGAGCGCCGCCAGCGACGCAGAGCGGACCGACTCTGTTCCTGCCATTGCCTCCGCGCGCGCCAGCGCATGGCGCGCCTGTTCGGCGGTCAATTCGAGAGCGCCGGATCGTTCGAGGGCAAGGTCGGCGGTGCGCATGAATTCCTTCAACAGCGCGGTGCGTTTCTGCTCGAGCAGATCGCGTCCCTGACTCGCCAGCGAGATCTGTGTCTTGCGGGCGAGCAATTCCATGCGGGTGGCGGATACGGTGGTCATAGTTCCTTATGTCATTGCGAGGAGGGCTTCGCCCGACGAAGCGTCGCGTGGCGCCGTGGCGACACAATCCCCGTCACAGAGTTGGAGATTGCTTCGTCGGCTATCGCCTCCTCGCAATGACGGCTAGTGTTTATGATACTGCGCGATAAACTCACGCGGGATGCGTTTGAGCGCTTCGGCGGGTATCGAAGATAACAGACTCCATGCGCCTTCGAGGGATTGTGTGATCTCGCGGTTCTGGTTCTGCTGGCCGATGTATTCATTTTCGAATTTCTTGGCGAAATCGAGTACGCGGCGGTCTTCGGCGGTCAGCGCGCCCTCGCCGATGATCGCAACCAAACGACGCAGGTCGCGCCCTTCGGCGTATAGGGCATACAGTTGATCCGCTACGGTGCGATGGTCGGCGCGCGTTTTCTTTGCGCCGATCCCCTCGTTCATCAAACGCGAGAGGGAGGGCAACACGTCAATCGGAGGATAAATTCCCTTGCGGTGCATGTCGCGGCTCAAGACGATCTGTCCCTCGGTGATATAGCCGGTCAGGTCGGGAATGGGATGCGTGATGTCGTCATCGGGCATGGTGAGGATGATGAGTTGCGTCACCGAGCCGGGGTTGCCGCGGATGCGCCCCGAGCGTTCGTATAAACTCGCCAGGTCGGAATACATGTAACCGGGATAGCCGCGCCTACCCGGCACTTCCTCGCTTGCCGCGGAGATCTCGCGCAAGGCTTCGCAGTAATTGGTCATGTCGGTGATGATGACCAGCACGTGGCGGTGATGCGTGTATGCCAGATATTCCGCCGCGGTGAGCGCGGCGCGCGGCGTGAGCAAACGCTCGATCGAGGGATCGTCCGCCTGATTGATGAACAGCACGGTGCGATCCATCGCGTCGGAAGCGCGGAATTGATCCATGAAGAAGGCGGTTTCGCGTTGGGTGATGCCGATCGCGGCGAAAACGACCGCGAACGGTTCATCGCCGCCGCCGTTCGCGCCGACCACGCGCGCCTGTGACGCGATCTGCGCGGCGAGTTCGTTGGCTGGCAAGCCCGCGCCGGAGAAGATCGGGAGTTTCTGTCCGCGCGTGAGCGTGTTCAAGCCGTCGATGGCGGAGATGCCGGTCTGGATGAACTCGCTTGGGCGCGCGCGCATCGAAGGGTTGATCGGCAAGCCGTTGATATCGAGCATCTTCTCAGGGATGATCGAAGGACCGCCGTCAATGGGTTTGCCCGAACCGTCGAGGATGCGTCCGAGCATCGAAAGCGACACGCCGAGGCGCGCCACGTTGCCGGTGAAGCGGACGCGCGTCCGCTCGAGGTCCAGCCCGGAGGTCCCGAGAAAGATGCGTACCATGCAGTGGTTCCCGTCTACTTCGAGCACCTGTCCGATCCGTGATTCCTGATCGGGTGTGACGACCTCCACGATCTCGTTGTACGCGACGTCTGCGATGCGATCCACAAAGATCAACGGACCTTTGATGCGTGAAAGTGTACGGTGTTCGGTGGTGAATAAGCGCGGGACGGGGATTGGGGTTGCCATGTCAGTTCACTCCAAGGTCTGCAAAACTGTATTGCACGCGATCCATGATGGATCGAATCTCTTTTTCGGAATCGTCCACTTCGAGTTCCTTCATGCGCGCGATGTCGGTCAGCACGGGCAGTGAGGTGATCCGTTCAAGCGGTGTTTTCATCTCCAGCGCGGCTTGTGTGCGCCGGTAAAAATCCATGATCGCTTTCAACATCCAGTAGGATTTTTGCGGCGGGCAGTAGCGGTCCGCGCCGTAAGCGGATTGTTGTAGGAAATCCTCGCGTACGATACGCGCCACCGCCAGCGCGGCGCGTTCGGGTTCGGCAAGCGCATCGGGTCCCACCAGTTTGACGATCTCGAGCAGTTCCACTTCGCGTTGTAAAAGCGCCATCGCAGCGCGCGCGAGTTCCTGCCAGTCGGTCGCCACCTCGCGTTCGAACCAGTCGTTGAAGTTGTAGAGCGTATGGCTGTTGGTCCAATTGATGGCGGGGAAGTGCCTGCGCCGCGAGAGGTTGTAATCGAGCGCCCAGAACGTGCTTGCCACGCGCATCGAATTTTGCGTGACGGGCTCCGAGAAGTCGCCGCCCGGAGGCGAGACCGCGCCGACGACGGAAACCGAGCCCATGCGACTCTTTTCCTTAGAATCCTTTTGCGAGCCGAGGCAGATGACGCGTCCGGCGCGTTCGTAGAACTCCGCGAGCCGCACACCGAGATACGCGGGATAGCCTTCCTCGCCGGGCATCTCTTCGAGACGCCCTGAAATTTCGCGCAATGCCTCGCCCCAGCGCGAAGTTGAGTCGGCGAGCATCAGCACGTCGTAGCCCATGTCGCGGTAATACTCGGCGATGGTGATACCGGTGTAAATGCTTGCCTCGCGCGCCGCCACCGGCATGTTCGAGGTGTTGGCGATCAACACGGTGCGTTCCATCAACGGCGCGCCTGTGCGCGGGTCTTCGAGTTTCGGGAACTCCTCCAGCACTTCGGTCATTTCATTGCCGCGTTCGCCGCAACCCACGTACACGACCACGTCCGCGTCTGCCCAACGGGCGAGGCTGTGTTCGGTGACCGTTTTGCCGGTGCCGAAACCGCCGGGGATGATCGCCGAGCCTCCCTTGGCAACCGGGAAGAACGCGTCGATGACGCGCGTGCCGGTGATCAACGGATCGCGCGGCGCGAGCCGGGTTTGGGATGGACGCGGGTGCCGGACGGGCCATTTCTGCGCGAGAGGAATTTCCACCGTTTCGTTTTCGGACTCGATGACTGCTACAGTTTCGTTGACCGTGTACTCCCCCGCGCGGATGCTGACCACGCGTCCGCTGACGCGCGGCGGAACCATGATGCGATGCTCGATGGCGCGCGATTCGTTCACCACGCCGAGCACGTCGCCCCCGCTCACGCGCTCGCCCGCTGACACGCGCGGTTCGAATTTCCATTTCACTTCTTCGCGCAACGGCGATAGTGAAACGCCGCGTGGAAGAAACTCCCCGCCGCTTTTCGCCAGCATTTCAAGCGGTCTCTGCAACCCATCGTAAACCTGACCGAGCAAGCCGGGACCCAGCAAGGCATACAAAGCGCCGCCTGTGTTCACCACCGGTTCGCCGATGCGTACGCCGGTCGTATCCTCGTAGACTTGTATGGTCGCGGCATCATCCGCGAGCTGGATGACCTCGCCGACCAGCCCCAGTTCACCGACGCGCACCACATCATACAGACGGATGTTCTCCAAGCCGGTCGCGCGCACCACGGGTCCGGCGATCCTCGAGATCCTGCCGGTGGCACTTTGATTCGTATTCATAATTCTGCACCTTCCTCGTCTCCCTTGAATGTGATGTGGAAGCCGATGGCTTTTCTTATCAACGCCGAGATGCGGCTTCGCTGGGAGGCTTCCTCCCCGAGCGATTTTCCGCCAGGTATCGGGAGATATAACAAATTTTCAGATGACGATAAACGTTTGAGAAATCCGGTTTCCATCAACGCCAGAAGCCCGTCGTCGATGGCGATCAAGCCCACCTCGCCCGTATCCATCCATTTGGAGATCAACTCCTGTGCGGTTTCCACATCCTCCGCGCCGTAGGCTTCCACGCCGGCGAGGTGAAAGCCGGGCACGAGGCTGGGGCGGGTGATGACAAATAACTGACTCATGGCAGGGTTTCCACTTCGGCTTGGATCGCGTCCGGTTTCAGGTCGAGTTCGAGTCCGTGGGCGATCCAGCGGATGTTTCCGATTTCGTTGACCTTGAGCGCGATGTACCCGAGCGGCACACCGATTCCCAACGGGTCTTTGTCGATCATCTGCGCCAACTGTGTCAGGCGGAACTTCTTTAATCTCTTCTCGATATCGCTCAAGCGATTCGACCGGGAATACAGTTCGAACCCGGCGCGCAGTGCAGGACCGAAACTCGTACCGGCAAGCGCTTCCACCGCAGGGGATACTGTATCCTGCCTCGCGGCGGTGGCTAAGGCTTCGAAGGGAATCCGGCCTGCCTTGATAAAGAACGATCGCGGGTCTTCTGTGCGCAGTCTCTCACGCAGGACCTCGCGGTCGCGCGGGGCATGGGCAAACCTCAAGGCGGTCATCATGTTGGCGAGGTCGGCATCAAGAGCGAATGCAAGGTTGAGCAATGCATCTTCTCCCGCCTGACTGCGCAAGGTTTGTTGACCGCCGTCGAAATGCCATTGCTGGAGGGCGAGTTCCATTTCGAAGGTTTCCGCGCCCGGGCGTTCGGCGCGCAGTTTGAGCAGGGGCGAAGCGAACGGCAGTGATTGACTGGCGATCAGGTCGATGGCTTCGCGCGTGTTGTTCAAGCGGGCGAGTTCGCGCAGTGTGTTGATCTTCAATTCGCCGATGGGCAGTAACAACGGAATGATCTCACCCGAGGGCACGTTCCTCGAAAGCCCGCGCAGGATCGTTTTCAAGTTTTCGATATCGTACGAGCGCAGGACGAGCGCGATCAACTTGCCCGTCTCTTCGTGATAGAACTTGCCGATCGCCCCGATCGTGGCGACCACGTCGGTGTGCAGTGCCTCGTCAATGCAGTTCATGCCGATGAAACGCGTCAACGCCGACTCGATGGGTTTTTGATACGCAGTCTTGGTGAGCGCGGCGATCAAGCCTTGCAGGCTCCCCGTCTCCGCCAGGTCGTTCAGCGTGCGCCGGGAAAGCAGCCGGGATTTCATGACGCGCAAACGCGCGTTTCCGTATTCATAATCTGGCATGGATTGCCTGTCTCATCATTGCTGTGATGGTCTGTTCTCCTGCAAGTCAACTGCGGGAGAACAGGCTACTCGACCACCGTTTCCTTTTCTTCCTCGAAATACGCAGCAACCTGTGGGCGCAGATAACTCTTCGCCCGTTCGAGCCGCGCTTCCAACGTGTTAATGACGACGACGCGCTCATCCTGACTCTTCGCGACCAGCCCGCCCCAGTGATTCAACTCGTAACGGACCGGAACGTTCAGCCTCAGTTCGGTGAGAATCTTTTGCAGGAGATCCTTGTCGCGCGGGTCTGCCTGCAATTGAGAGTCTTGAGCGCTTTCCGACGCGGCAAGTTGGGCGAGCGCTTGTTCCGTGAGCGAACGCAACACTGCGGGGTACGACGCGTCGGACCGTAGTGCCGCGAGTCGCTCGCTTGTCCGGGCGACGGCGGCATCCACCAGATCTTCGCGCACCTCGCCGAGCAGGCGCAAGGCATCCGATTTGGCGCGGTGGATGACGCGGGCGCGTTCCGCATGTGCCGGCGCGCTGGCGCGGTTCCGCGCTTCCGATTCGATCTCTTCCGCTTCGGTGTGCGCCTGCGCCAGAATTTCGCTCACGCGCGTCTTCGCGTTCCGTTCGATATCCTGAACCTGCGCGTTGCCTGCCTCGCGAATCTGATCGAGGATGTTTTGCACTGCCATCCTAGCCGCCCAAGAGCAGGAGCATGGCGGCGACCGCGAAGCCGAGGATGACCATCGTCTCGGGGAGCGCGATCAGCAGGATCATCGTGCCGAGCGCTTCCGGCTTCTCGGCGATCACGCCGGCGCCTGCCGCGCCAATTCGACCTTGCGCGAGACCCGTGCCGACGGCGGCTAAGCCGATGGCAAGTCCCGCGCCGATGGCGGTCAATCCGGTTCCAATTGCAGTCATATCAAGTTCCATGGTAATGCCTCCAAATTAGGTTTTGGTTTTCGATGGATGTGTTTCTACAACCACCGTACTACACACGATTCCGAAAGGGTTCGTACGCCCGTCCGCCGCCTTCGTAGAACTTGCGGAAGAATTCGACGTAATGCAGACGCAGGCTGTGGATCGTGGGGCTGAACATTCCCAGCACCAGATTCAACGCGTGGATCAATATCGCCAGCAATGCGCCGACGATAACGTTGCCCGCCAGACCCGCCATCTCGTTCGCCACCTTTGCCAGATAGACGGATGCCAGCCCGATGGCGGCGATACGCAAATACGAGAGCACGTTGCCGATCAGCGTGATGAACTCGATCGGTCCCATGACGATGCCGAGCTTGCCAAGCGAGGCGCTCAACAACACCACTCCCACCAACATGCCCGCGATGGCGACATTCATCAAGCCATCCGGCAGGAAGTTCGTGAGCACTCCGACGATGAAGAAAAGACCCATCAAGCCGAGCAACATGCCGCCGCGTTCGAGCAGGTGATGGCGGCTTCGATCTTTGATGGCTTCGAATAAACCCAGCACAAGCCCGAGCGTGATGTGCACCGCGCCCAAGGCGATGGTCATGATCAACAGGGAGGAAACGTGTTCCGGGCTGGCGCGGTCGAACCACCACGGGTGCATGCCGATATATTCGCCCAGCGTTCCGAAGAGTTCGCCGAACAAGAACCCGAACAGGATGGACCAGCCGGATCCCATGGCGAGAATGATGAGAATATCCCGAACGATACCCTGCCCCTTGATGCGTCGCAGACCGTACAAGCTGATCGCCAGCGCGAGCACGCCGTAGCCCACGTCGCCGAGGATCATGCCGAAGAAGATCGGCAGGAAGAATGCCATCAGTTGCGTCGGGTCGATGTGCCCGTAGCGCGGCAGGGCAAGCAGTTTGACGAGACTTTCGAACGGTTGTGTCACGCGCGGATTCTGCATGATGACCGGGGCGCGTTTTCGCAGTTGCGGGGTCATCTTCAATTGTCGGACAGATGCGGCGCCGTTCGCTTTGTCGCGCAGGGTTGACTCCACCTGCGCGAGTTGTTTGGCGGGAATCCATCCGGCGAGGACGAAGGTCAGATCGGTCTCGCCGAACTTCGAGAGGACGCGCGACGCGTCGATCTCGTCCTGGAGGGCTGATCGCCATGCGGTCAGTTTTTCGCCCCACTCCGCGGCGAGCGCCGAGAGTTGATTATCCAAATCCTTGATCTGTGCGGGAATCGATGACACCCGGCGTTGAAGCGCTTCTAGCAGAACATCCGGCGAACCGTCGCCGAGTTCGGAGGGCAGGCGCAGGCGCGAGATATCCTCCTTGCCGAGCAATGATTCGATCTGGTGGGTGTATTTCTCGGGGAAGACGATCAACATGGCGCGCGTCGAAACATCCACGTCGCTGGCGACCACTTCCGCACTGCCCAGCGTGAGATCGAAGACGCGTTTGCCGACCATGTCGAGCACCTGGATGTTCTCGCGGTCCACCAGCACGCCGACCGAGCGATTGCCCGGCTCGCGCACCGACGCCGGTATGATCGGCATAAGTTTTTTTAGTGTGGCTTCATAACGCGGCAGGGAGGCGAGTTCGGCTTCCAGCGCTTCGCGCTGAGAGGTGATGTCTTTTACCTTCGGCAGGAGTTCCTCCACGCCTTTGCGAGCTTCCTCCAAATAATTTTCTGAAAGGGGACTGGCTCCGTTCTTTCGTGCGCCGCCGAGCGCATCCAGCAATCCACCGATGCGCGCCGCGAGGAAACTGAGTTCCTCCTGCTGGTGCAATGTGTCGCGATCGAGGGTAAGCGGGCGCGCGGAGGTTTCGGGCATGTCACTGAGTTCCTCGATGTGCATGCAACCTAAATTCCGCAAGGCGCGCAACGCGGCTTGCAGGTCTTTCTTCAACCCGATGATTTCGATGGGGATCATTTCAAGATTCATGGTCTGCTCCGGTTCCCGATGTGCCCAGCACGATCTGCAACGCTCGTTCCACCGCGCGGTCCATGCGCGCTTTGCCGTTGCGCTTCAGTTCTTCGGTTCTCTGCCCGGTTTGCGCAAGGATGGCTTTCGCCTCTTCCTCTGCCCCGGTGATGACTTCCTTGTAACGGATCTGCCCTTCGCGTTCCCCCTTCTCTTTGGCTTCTTTTTTAAGCAGGGCGGCTTGCGCGCGCGCCTCTGCCGTCACCTTCTCAGCCGCTTCACGCGCGACGATGACTTTTCTGGTAACTTCCCCTTCAGCCATTCGGATCTGATCGAGAGGGGATAATTCTGAGATCGGTAACGGTTCGGTCATAAAAGACTCCTCCACCTTAAAGATGGGATCGCCGCCACCGTTTCAAGTTGATACGTCAGGTTGAGGATGTATCCAGCCCGCATACGTTCCGGGATGGATTATCAATGGAAGGAAACGTGCTCTGACTACTCACGGTGGGCATCTAGTGCGTCCAGTGTAGCATAGGGGAGGGATTTACCAATAGGAATAAAATCATTATTTCGGATGATAATCGTCGCATTGCGTTGTAGGTTGGACGGCTGTCCAGAAATGCCATATACTCCCACGCGAAAAGCAATTTCCCAACAGGAGCGAAGCGCATGGAAACCGAATCGAAATTTATCTGGATGAACGGCGAACTGATGGACTACGACAAAGCCACCGTGCACATCCTCAGCCCCGCTATGCACTACGGCGCGGCGGTCTTTGAAGGGATTCGTGCTTACGATTCTGCAAAGGGACCGGCGATCTTCCGTTTGAGGGAACATGCCGAACGCCTGCTTGCCTCGGCGCGCATCTTCGGCTTCCGCGAATTCCCATTTACAGTGGATGACATTATCAAGGCGGTGAAAGAGACCGTGCGAGCCAACCGCGTCACGGATTGTTACATCCGCCCGTTGTTGTATCTCGACGGCGGCGCGTGGAACCTGAACATCGATGCGGGCAAGCCTGCGCTGGCGATCGCGGTCGTGCAGTGGAGCCATTATCTGGGGAAAGACGCGCTCGAAAAAGGCGTGCGTGCCAACGTGTCTTCGTTTACGCGGCATCATCCCAACGTGAGCATGACCAAGGCGAAGATCGCCGGGAATTACGTCAACAGTTTTCTCGCCAAGACCGAATCGGAACGGCTCGGTTTTCAGGAAGCCATCATGCTCGACCCGCAGGGATACGTGGCGGAGTGCACCGGCGAGAATTTATTCCTCGTCCGCCGCGGAAGGATCATCGCGCCGCATACCGCGCCGGTCATCGAAGGCATCACGCGCGATACGATCTTTGTCATTGCGCGAGACCTTGGTTATGAAGTGATCGAAGCGCCCGTCGCACGCGATCAGTTGTATCTCGCGGATGAAGTTTTCGTGTGCGGCACAGCCGCGGAGGTGATCGGTTTGTGCGAAATTGATTTCCGCACGATCGGCGATGGAAAGACTGGCAAGGTGACGCGCGAGATCCAAAACGTGTATCACGATGCGATTCGCGGGAAGATTCCAAAGTATGAAGGCTGGTGTGATTACGTGGGTTAGACTTTATCGGATTGACATGGTCTTTTTCTTTTTGCCGCGAATTACGCGAATTTCACGAAAGGTTCAGAAAAAATTCGCGCTAATTCGCGAAATTCGCGGCTGAAAAATTGTTTTGAATGTTCACCAAAAACTCCAGAAACCGCTACGATAAAAAAGATTCGCTTGAACTCGGGCAGAAAGCCGAAGACCAATTCGCGCGGCTGGCTGTGAGGCAGGGATTCAAGATCACCGCGTCCACCGGGCGCGGCAACATGGATGAACACTTCGACTACGTGATGGAACGCGACGGCAAAACGTTCAAAGTGGATGTGAAAAGCCGCAAGCGCGTAGCGCGTAAGGAAAAAGAAACGCAGGATCAATTCCTCTGGATCGAACTCCACGGCGTCCGCGCGGACGACAAAGGCTGGCTGTACGCCGGTCACGCGGACTTGATCGCCTTTGAACTCTCGAAAAGTTTCCGCATCGTAGATCGCCTCGAACTCGTTGTGCTCGTCGAAAAACTTGTGGACTTCAAGGCAAAGGTGTCATCCCCAAACGACGCGCTGTACAAGGTCTATTCGCGCAAGCGTCGCCCCGATTTGTTGACGATGATCAAATCGGCGGATTTGATGTCCATTCGGCATGGGGAGTGGAGGAAGTGAAATAACACAGGCCTGACAGGTTTTCCTCTTTAACTCATGAGCCTGGCTGTTTTTTTGTTTAATCCTATGATAGATTGCAGCAGGATCATCACAAAATGTCATTACTAGATTAGAATTTGGGGTGAGGATTATTAATGACAGAAACCCTGACCAACGAAGAAAAACGAGTAATTGTATATTCCGACGAGAGCCAACCTACTATAGCTAGTAGCGTTAATCCTGATACGCCTTTAGCAACATTGAATTTGAACTGGCGTGAGAAAGACTTGCCTGAGCGTGAAAGGACAAAGCACGTTCATCGTCTACATCCCTATCTTGGAAAATTTATCCCTCAGTTAGTTGAAATATTCTTGAGAAAATACTTCAAACCTGGGCAGACAGTATTAGATCCTTTTGGCGGCTCTGGAACTACTCTCGTTCAAGCAAATGAATTAGGTGTTAATTCTGTTGCCTACGATATATCTGCTTTCAACGTGCTTCTAATGCAAGCGAAAACATACAAATATGATTTAAAGAAGGTTAAACTTGAAGTTGCTGATATTTTAGAGCGTGTCAATACAGAGACGCAAATCCACGCTCATCAAATGACCCTTTGGGAAAAAGGCGGGAAATACAACTTTGATCTTCAAAATCAATACTTATCAACTTGGTTTGCGCCTCAAGCGTTACAAGAAATAATTACCTATCGCAACCTAATCGAACAATACGAATATCAACATCTCTTGAAAGTTATTTTATCTAGATCTGCACGATCATCTCGCCTCACAACTCATTTCGACTTAGATTTTCCAAAGAAGCCTCAGACAGAACCTTATTGGTGCTATAAACATGGCAGAACCTGTGTGCCAATAGACAGCGCATTTAAGTTCTTGAAGCGTTACAGCTTAGATACGATTAAGAGACTTGAAGAATATTCTGGTTTAAGAACGAATGCTCAAGTTACGGTAATTCATGGTGATAGCAGGCTTGAAAAAATTCCTCCAATTGATGGGGTGATTACTAGCCCGCCTTATGTAGGTCTTATTGATTATCACGAGCAGCATAGATACGCATATGAGCTCTTTGGATTAGAAGATCGCCGTTCCAATGAAATTGGACCTGCTGAACAAGGCTCTAGCCAAAAAGCGAAAAAGGCTTATCAAGACGCTTTAACTCAGGTTTTTACAAATGCCATGAAATCTATGACTCCCGGAGGCTATTTGATTGTAGTAGCTGGAGATCGACATGGACTTTATGACGAAATAGCAGAGAATTGTGGTGTAGTTGTAGAGGCTGTAGTGAGGCGGCATGTTAATCGTCGAACAGGGAGACGTTCAACAGAGTTCTATGAAGATATATTCATATGGAGAAAACCATGATAAATCCTCAACTACGAGCAACAATCAAAGGATATCTAGAAGGATTTATTGATGGTTTGGTTCAACAGCATAAACCAACCGATAAACCACCACGGCTTCTGAGAGAGGGATTTGAGGAAGAGCCACCAACTGATGGAGCTTATAAGCCTTTTCACGAAGCCATTATTCCAGAACAATTGCTACGGATTAGTGCGTTTGAGCGATCATTCTCAACAAAGTTAGGGTCTACATTTGAAGAATGTGCTCGGCTTATTGCATCTCAAACTTTTATAACTGCCCGTCGAAATTTTGTTGCAACTGGCCAGATGCCTGCGGCGGCAGCGGTGAGAATAGAGCAGCTAGTAAATCAAATTACGTCTGAACATAAACCCAACTTTTTAAAGTTTATCGACGAAGTACTTAAAGTGGAAGATGATAATTGGGTCGAAAGACCAGTAGTTGCAGACCTATTTTTGGAAAACGATAAGGGTGTTCGCTATTTCTTTGAAATAAAATCTCCTAAGCCTAATAAAGGACAGTGTTTAGAAATAGCTGAACGATTACTACGTGTTCACGCTATAACTCAAGAAAAACGCCCCAAAGTTAATGCTTATTTTGCTATGGCGTATAACCCTTATGGTCTCAGGCGAGAAGACTACAAACATAGTTTTAGCCTACAATATCTTGATATGAAGAACGAAGTTCTTATTGGCGATGAGTTTTGGCAAATTATTGGCGGAAAAGGAACTTATGAAGAACTTCTTGATATTTATCGAGAAGTAGGAAACGAAAAATCAAAAGCTATGATGGATGCTCTATTATTTGGTTTCTAAATGCCTATCATCCTCTTGACATCCTCTTCCCTCCGTCATACAATCCCGCTCAACATACAAGTAAAAACGCTGACGAGGACGAGTACGTTTCAAAGCGATTTTCAGAGAGCCAAGCCTTGGGTCGAGCGCAAGCAGTCGAGACCAGAGTGGTGAGAGCAAGGCAAAAGCGCAGAAGCCGAATGGACCTCCGAGTTGTGAAGGGAAAGCCCTTTGGGCGAGTACCAGAGACGGGAACTGCACCCGTTACCCCGCAGAGTTACTTAGACGGATAGCAACTACGAGACTCATCAACTATCCAACTAGCTAACTACAAGAGTGACGCTGGCTTTTCCTCCCTGTTGCATCACGCAGGGAATTTTTTGTTAAAGGCAGACGTTTAACTTGGGTGGCACCACGAGACTCCCCTCTCGTCCCAATGGACGGAGGGGAGTCTTTTAATTCTTCGTGAAAAAATTTACCGCGAAGAACGCAAAGAGCGCAAAGAAAACTCAAAGATTTTTCTTCGCGACCTTCGCGGGCTTGGCGGTTCAAAAAGGAGCCGTTATGCTACTTGAAGTAACTGCCACAACAACCCAACAGACCATCATCCGCGAAATCAGCGCAGATCTCGAGACCCCCATCAGCGTGTACATGAAACTGCGTGGCGATGGCGCGTCGTTTTTGCTTGAGTCTGTTGAAGGTGGGGAGCGGATTGCGCGCTATTCGTTTATCGGAATCAAACCCAAAGCGCAATACATCATCCGCGGTAATGAAATTGAAATCAAAGATGAATACGAAGTACGAAGTACGCAGTATGAAGGTGATCCAACATTTTTTCTCCAAGAAGAGATGAAAAAATTTAATTTCAAGAGTCAAACAGGCGTGCCGCGATTCATCGGCGGGCTGGTGGGCTATCTGGGGTACGAGTCCGTTCGGTTTTTTGAACCAACTCTAAAGCCCAGATTGAACCGTTGGTCGAGTAGCCCCGTGCAAGTCGGGGCGTATCGAGACCACATCCCCGATGGAATCTTTTTGCTCTCGGATACCATCATCGCTTTCGACCATGCGCGGCGCAGTCTGTCTCTGATCGCAAACACGCTCGACGGTGATGTCGAATCCGCACATCGCAAACTCGATGAAATTGAATCGCTCATTCATCAATCGCTTCCGCCTGCGCGGCATCACGAAATAAAAAGTTCCAAAACAATTTCCAACATGACGCAGGGAAAATTTGAAGACATGGTGCGCGATGCCAAGGAGCACATTGCGGCGGGCGACATTTTTCAGGTGGTGCTTTCGCAGCGCTACACGCGCGAAACGAACGTCGAGCCGTTCGATGTCTATCGCGCGGTGCGCCGCCTCAACCCGTCGCCGTACATGTTCTTTTTTGATTTCGGACTCGTGGACGATGAGCCGCTGTTCATTGTTGGATCGTCGCCTGAGATGTTCGTGCGCTTGGAGGGACGAACCGCGTCACTCCGACCGATCGCCGGGACGCGCCCTCGTGGAGTTGACTCAACCGCCGACGCCGCGCTCGCACAAGAACTGCTTGCCGACCCCAAGGAACGCGCCGAGCATGTGATGTTAGTAGACTTGGGTCGCAATGATTTGGGTCGCGTATGTGAATATGGTACAGTGAAAGTCTCCGACTTCTTCACCATCGAAAAATATTCACACGTCATGCACATCGTCTCACACGTGGAAGGAAAATTGAAACCTGATTTGACAGCCTTCGATCTGGTGCGTGCGGCGTTTCCCGCAGGGACAGTCAGCGGCGCACCGAAAGTCCGCGCGTTGGAGATCATCTCCGAACTCGAACCCGACGCGCGCGGCGCGTACGCAGGCATGATCGGCTACTTCGGCTTTGACGGTAACATGGACACCTGTCTCGCCATCCGAACGATGGTTGGACGCGGCAACACATTCAGCGTGCAAGCAGGCGCAGGCATTGTTGCAGATTCGAATCCGACGACTGAATTTCAAGAGACAGTGAATAAAGCCTCTGCCATGTTGAAAGCGATTGAAATGGCAGAAACTAATTCGTAAGAAGAGAACTCGGTGGTCGAGTAGCCCGAACGAAGTGAGGGCGTATCGAGACCACCACGCCGTAAAGAGTTTCTTGAGACAGTGGAACACCTGAAACCTTTGGTCTCGACTGCTTGCGCTCGACCAACGAATATGAATGAAAGTATGAATGAAAGGAAAAAAATAATATGCCCACCAAACCCCGCCTCCTCACCGGTGACCGCCCCACAGGACGACTGCATCTCGGTCATTACGTCGGCTCATTAGCTAATCGCGTGCGCCTGCAACATCAATACGAATCCTTCTTCATCATTGCGGACTTGCATACACTGACGACCAAGCCTGAACCGCAATATATCAAGGAGATTCCGACCTTCATCCGCGAAACGGTGTTGGATTATCTCGCTGTTGGCATTGATCCCGACGTCAGCACGATCTTTGTCCAATCGGCGATTCCTGAAACCTATCAGTTGAATCTGCTCTTTGAGATGTTGGTGACAGTCCCGCGCCTCGAACGGATGCCCACCCTCAAAGACATGGCACGCGATGCCAACATCGACTCGATGCCGTTTGGTTTACTGGGTTACCCAGTTTTACAAGCAGTGGATATTCTGCTCCCACGCGCACAAGTTGTCCCTGTTGGACGCGACAATCAATCGCATGTCGAACTCGCCAGAGAAATGGCGCGGCGATTCAACAATCTGTATGGAGAAGTCTTCCCCGAACCCGATTCCATCATCGGCGATGTTCCACTTCTCGTCGGCACAGACGGACAAGGCAAGATGAGCAAGTCGTTGGGCAATGCAATTTATCTTTCCGACGATGCAGAGACCGTCAAACAAAAAGTGATGAACATGTACACCGACCCCAAACGCCTGCGCGCCACCGACCCAGGGACAGTGGAAGGCAATCCTGTGTTCATCTATCATGATGCGTTCAATCCCTCCAAGGCGGAAGTGGATGATTTGAAAGAACGTTATCGCGCTGGCAAAGTCGGTGATGTGGAAGTCAAGCAGAAACTCGCGGTCGCCATCAACAACTTCCTTGAACCGTTCCGTGAGAAGCGTGCCTATTTCCTTGCGCATCCAATGATTCCCAACGATGTCCTCGCCAACGGCATCCGCCGCATGCAAGCCGAAGCCAAAACGACGATGGAACTCGTCCGCGAGAAGACGGGCTTATCGTATTCGCTTGATTTGTTTGTAGATCAAGTGGATATTTTTGGAGAATATGATTAAAGGAAACCTCGGTGGTCGAGTAGCGAGTGGCGCCGAAGCGCCATTGCAAGCGTATCGAGACCACCACGCCGTAAAACAACTCTTGTTACAGGATTACTCTTGTGCTTTGCTGGTTTCGATACGCCTTCGGCTAACGCCTCAGGCTACTCAACCAGCGGAATAGGAATGAAATGAAATATCTTCCCTCTTTCGTCTTTCCGCACACACGTAACTCCTATCTTGTAACTTGTATCGCGTAACAAAGGAAGTGAATTATGCTGATCCTCATAGACAACTACGACTCCTTCACCTACAACCTCGTCCAATACTTCGGCGAACTCGGCGCGGAGATCAAAGTCTTCCGCAACGATCAGGTGACGATGAATCAACTCATCGCGCTCAATCCGAGTCACCTCGTCATCTCACCCGGACCCGGCGAACCCATCAAAGATGATGGTATTTCATCCGACGCCATTAAATATTTCGACGGAAAGATTCCCGTGCTCGGCGTTTGTCTCGGGCATCAAGCCCTCGGCGCTGTCTTCGGCGGCAAAGTGGACCGAGCCCAGCGTCTCATGCACGGCAAGACCTCCAAAGTGACTCACAACGGAGAAGGTATCTTCAAAGGCATCCCTTCGCCGTTCGAAGCGATGCGTTATCACTCGCTCATCGTCCATGATCCAATCCCGTCTGAACTCGAAGTCACCGCCATCACGCCCGAAGAAGAGATCATGGGACTCAAACACCGCGAACATCAAACGTACGGTGTGCAGTTCCATCCCGAATCCATCCTCACCGAACACGGCAAACAGCTTCTCAAAAATTTTCTCGATCTGAATCCCGCGCTTGCCGCGAAAGGAGAACTCTCCATGCTCAAATCATTTATCGCCAAAGCCATCAATCGCACTGACCTCACCGACAAGGAAGCCGAAGAAGCGATGAACGTCATCATGACAGGTCAAGCCACGCCCGCGCAGATCGGCGCGTATCTCGTCGCCCTCCGTATGAAGGGCGAGACCATCTCTGAAATCGCTGGCTCTGTCCGTGCGATGCGCGCCAACGCGGTCAAGGTCAAACTCAACTCGAACGAATCGATTTACGACATCGTTGGCACAGGCGGCGACGGCGCGCACACGTTCAACATCTCCACTGCCGCCGCATTCGTCCTCGCGGGCACGGGACGAAAAGTCGCCAAGCATGGCAACCGCGCCGCCTCGTCACAATGCGGTTCTGCCGATGTGCTTTCCGCTCTCGGCGTGAATCTCGATCTCACCGCCGAACAGGTTGCACAAGCCATCGAACAGGTCGGCATCGGTTTTATGTTCGCGCCCAAGTTTCATCCCGCGATGAAGCACGCTGTCGGTCCGCGCAAAGAGATCGGTCAGCGCACGATCTTCAACATTCTCGGTCCGCTCACCAACCCTGCGGGTGCGCACATCCAACTCACGGGCGTCTTCGACCCCAAACTCACCGAGCCGCTCGCGCACGTCCTCAATGAACTCGGTTCCAAAGCCGCCCTCGTCATTCACGGCGCGAACGGACTGGATGAACTCAACACCACGGGCGTTAATCGCGTCAGCCATCTCAAGAACGGCACGGTCGAAACCTATGACCTTGATCCTATCGAACTCGGTCTCGCGCCATCCACTGTTCAAGATTTACGCGGCGGCAAGCCCGACGAATCCGCGCAAATGATGCGCGACCTCCTCTCCAATAAACTGAATGGCGCGCGCCGCGACGCTGTCATCCTCAATGCCGCCGCCGCCCTCGCCGCCGAAACTGGCGACTTCAATTCCGCGTTGGATGAAGCCCGCGCCTCCCTCGAAAGCGGCAATGCCCTCGCCAAACTCAACGCGCTGGTTGAAATCACTCAACAATTTCAAACGATCTCGTAGGGGCAGAGCATTGCTCTGCCCTTTTGCGAACCATGACAAACATCCTCGCCAAAATCATCGAACACAAAAAGATGGAAATAGCGGCGCTCGACGCCTCAGCCTTACGCCGCGCCGCAGACTCTTCCCCCGCACCTCGAGATTTTCTCTCCGCAATCCAGCGCCGCCGAGTCCCCCCTCTCCTTTTAGGAGAGGGGTCGGGGGTGAGGTCACGTCCGACCCTGATCGCCGAACTCAAGCGCGCCTCTCCCTCGAAGGGACTCCTCGCCCCGCACCTCGACCTCCTACAAGTGGCAGACATCTATACTCAAAGCGGCGCATCTGCAATTAGTGTGCTCACCGATGAAAAGTTCTTCATGGGCAATCTCGAAACCCTTAAACAATTACGACTTACCAATTCCCAATTACCTCTTCTGCGAAAAGATTTCATCATCCACGAAACCCAACTCTACGAATCCCGCGCCAATGGGGCAGATGCCATCCTCCTCATCGCCGCGGCATTGACCGACGACACCCTCTTCGCCGATTTATACGCTTGTGCCTTGAGTCTGGGGTTGACAGCATTGGTCGAAGTCCATGATGAAGCGGAAACTGAACGCGCGTTGAAGATCCCAAACATCAAACTCATTGGCGTCAACAACCGCAATCTTGCCACGTTCGATGCCACACTTGAAACGACAGAAAAAATCCGACCGATGATTCCATCTGGTATCGCCGTCGTCGCCGAAAGCGGAATTTTCACCGCCAGCGATGTGGAGCGCCTAGCCAAAGCTGACGCCGATGCAATTCTTGTCGGCGAAGCGTTAGTCACATCAGAAGATATCCCTGCCAAAGTTCGTGAGTTATCTGGAATGCCCGAAACCAATCCCGAAGGGATGAAACTATTATAGAATTTTTGCCATATAAAAACGAACCCCGAAGGGGTGATATATGTCACTCCTTCGGAGTTCCCAAACAATTGCTTCAAAATTCTAGAATAAGATCACCCCTTCGGGGTTGACAAAGAAAAAATATGACAAAAATCAAAATATGCGGGATTAAAACTTTGGAAGATGCCTTTGCGGCTATTGATGCAGGCACTGATTATTTGGGATTTAATTTTTTTTCCAAAAGCGTACGATGTATTGAGAAGAACACCTGCGCTGAAATCACTTCCGTTTTGAAGATGGAGCATTCACATATCAAATTGGTTGGTGTGTTTGTTAATTCAACTGTTGAGGAAATAAAAGACGTTGTGGAAACCTGTTCTCTGGATTTGGTTCAACTGCATGGCGATGAAACAGTTGAAATGCTAAATCAACTTAGTGGCAAAGCATTCAAAGCATTTCGTGGAATCCCTGAAAACATAGATGGATTTGTGAGAGGTGAGTCGCCTGCATTTTTAGTCGATGCTTCTGTAAAAGGTGTCTATGGCGGAAGCGGCGTCACAGCCGATTGGGTTGGCGCGGCGGAATTGGCGATGAGGTATCCGCTGTTGCTAGCGGGTGGGTTGACGCCTGAGAATGTCGCAGAGGCGATTCGCAGAGTCAAACCCTGGGGCGTGGACGTGGCTTCGGGTGTTGAATCAGCCCCAGGTGAGAAAGACGCGGCGAAGCTGTCCGCATTTGTGAAGGCAGTTAAGAGACTAGAGACTGGAGATTAGTCAGTCTCCAATCTCCAGTCTCTAAGATGAGGAATTTATGACATTACTACCCACAAAATTCGGTCCCTACGGCGGAC
>CAZQES010000045.1:0-24834 GCA_964591425.1 uncultured Anaerolinea sp. | reverse complement strand
CGCTGTGCAATCAACAGCGGTCAGCCCCGCTTGCAAGCCTCGCACCGTGAAGGTGAACACGGTCCCACTTGTGGAGGCTCGGTTGCCATTACTGCCTGCGATGGCAACGATGAAACTCCCGCCTTGCGGACCAAAGATCGCCGTCGCGGGATCTGCCCCGAAGAGACTCGTGAATATGATGTTGCTGGCTTCAACCAGATTCGCGTCGTAGGTACACGTAAATTCCGCGCTGGTAAATCCTTCAACGGGCACGTTATTCAAATTGACTGAAACAAGCGCCGTATCTCCGACAGCCACACTAGGAGAGTTCACCGTCGTGGAAACATACGGACCCGAGGGTGCTGTGTTTGTCGCGGTTGATATTGGCGTAAGAGTTGAAGGCACAAGTGTTGGAGTTGAAGTTATCGGTGTCGGCGTGCTGGACGAACCCATCACGTTCAGAAGAGGCTGGAACAAACCGAGGTTCTCGCCGTTCTTCGAGAACGTGGTCGTATTGAAAAGCGAGTTATATTTGAACTCCCACCCTGCGAACGTTGCGCCAACCATGTTCGGGCGCAGTGAAAAATGCAAATGAGGAATATCCTTCTCGGCACTACCAAGACAGACCGGTTGTTGAGCCGAAGCGTTCGCGATCACCGCCAGTCGTTGATTACGAGCGACCACATTGCCCAGCTTCACTTGAAAATTCGCAAGATGTTGGTATTCAGTAACCCATCCGTTGGCATGAGCGATCTTCAAATGACATTTGGAAATTTCCACCACCGTTCCATCTGCGGCGGCGGTCACCCACGCATTCGAGGTGTTCTCCCCTTTTTTCATATTTGGATGCGGTGCAAAATCTATCGCGCCACCGTTGTTGTAATTGTGAGGGCTCCCCAGAGGTCGGCGAATCCCAAAATCGAACCCGTCATACGCAACCCATGCTTTGCCCAACTCCCACGGCAATTGAAACATATCCAGCGGCGGAAGCGGAGGCGCGGCAAGCGCGGCATGATTTGCTGGAATCAGCACAGTGAGCAATACCAACAGACTCACAGCGTGAAGCAGTTTGTACGACCTACCGGACATCACTCCTCATTTCGTTTCGACTCGCGCAACGCATCGCCTTCCACGACGGGACGCCTGCTTCCCCTCCGTTCGACTCTTCCCTCCGCTGAAGTTTCATAAAACATTCCGTAGTTATCGGTTTGGTGATGGCTTTCGTGGGGCGGGATGGAATCCCGCCAGATTGCGTTGTGTGGCATATCATTCCGCACAACGTCACTCACTGGTTTACCACTACCACTTGGTTATCTCGGCGTTCCAATTCGAACGACTTGATACATGCCGAACAGCACGCCAAGGATCAACAGAATCAAAAGGAAACCGATGACCCCGCCCGTAATGCTGACCGGTTGTTCAGCGGGAGGTTCGAGTGGGAGGATCGAGCCCGACTCCGGTTGAGTCACCGCCACGCCTACTTCGGGATCGATGAATAACAAAACATTCCTTTCGCCAACCATCACACTCGACAACGGAGCCGCGAACCCATTCCCATCCCGGACCGCCAGCGCGGCGCTCTCCAACGAGAGGTTCGTCTGGCATCCTTTCAACGCGGTGAACCGCACTTCAGCTAGCACACCATTCACATTTTGCGGCGTGGTGCTGGCGTACGAACCGTCCACCAAGCCGGTCAGTTGTGGCAGAGGCAACCCGTTCATGCCGGGCACCGGGCTGGAGGCGTTGACCGGGCGCAAGCATGCGGGATCGTAGCGAATCTGAAACGTGAATCCCTGAATTGGTGTGGCTGACGCGGCGTTGACCGTGACCAACACGGTCTCGCCCGTTTTATATCCTGTTGTGCTGGCTGTCAGCCAGATGGTTTCAATTGACTGCGCACCAGCATTGCTAACAATCATCAAAGCAAGCAAGGTCGCAACAAAACAGGCGATCAACCGCTTCATTCAGAACTCCACACATGAAGGCGCACGAGACCGTGCGCCTTCTTCTTGTTGAATGAGTATCTCATTCCCACACGAGCGGACCGGTATCGCGATAGTTCTGAGCCAGCAGTTCCAGATCGAGCACGTTGATGATGCCATCGTTGTTCAGGTCTGCCGCGGCGGGAGCGGCGGAGTTGTAGTTGATGCCGATCGTGAGCGCATCGAACTGGTCGATCACGTTATTGCCGTCAATGTCGCCCGCGAGTAACGTGATGTTTGGCTTGCTCGTTGTACTGCCGGGGTTCAACACTGCCGAGCCCTGCGCGCTCAAGAATCCGCTGGCGGTGGCGACCACAGTATACGATCCGGCAGGAGCCGTCAGGCTGAACGTCCCATCCGGGTTGGCGACGACCGAAGTCACCAGTGTATTCCCGGAAAACAGACTCACGGTCACAGGCTTGGAGGCGATCACCTGCCCGGTTAATGTTCCATTGGGCAAGGGCGTCGGTGATGCCACAGGTGTGGAGGTGAACGTGGGAAGCGGCGTGAAAGATGGCGTCGGCGATTCGACCGGCGTGGAGGTCAACGTTGGTGTGGGTGATTCGACCGGGGTGAACGTCGCGGTAGGAGTCGGCGATTCAACCGGACCTGGTGTCTGAGTCGCAGTTGCGGTGGCCGTTTCGCCCGGTGCAGAAGTGTTCGTCGCCGTTGGAGATCCGGCTGGAGGCGAAGTCGGTGTTTCAGATGGTCCAGCGGTAGGAGTCGAGGTGGGAGCACTTCCATTTACGGTCAGGCCGGCAGGCGTAGACGGGAGCGTCGTCAGAACGTTATTTCCCTGCGAGACGCGCGCGACACATTCGATGGCGGCTTGCCCCGCTTGCAACGCAGTGACGGTGAAACTAAACGCCGCGCCGCTGGTGGTGGCTTTGTTGCCGTTACTGCCCGCGATCGCAACAATGAAACTTCCGTTCTGCGGTGTGCTAATCGCGGCGGCTGGGTCGGCGCCGAACAGATTCGTCACCACGATGTTGCTCACGGCAACGAGAGTTGCATTGTAAGTACAGGTAAACTCCGCGCTGGTGTATCCCTCGGCTGGCACATTGTTCAAATTGACTGTGACTGTGGCTGTCTCACCGACATTCAGGCTGGTGGGGTTGACGACCGTTGAAGCAGAGGGCAGATTCACAGCAACATCGCGGAGTGTGAGGAAGTAGAATCCGCCACCCGACTCTGGCTGAACTTGGATGAAATAACTTCCAGCAGGCTGAGACGTGGTCAACGAGCCAATTCCCCGCGCAAGCTCAACACTATTTGAATCCAGCAGGATCAAGAGCGGCACCAGATCACCGGCTACGGTACTGGCTTTCACCTCGAACGTGTGCGGTTCCGTCAGTTCCAGACTCCACTTCTCATGGATACTGGCACTGACAAAGCCAATAAAGGTTGCATCCCAAATATTCAGGTTGCGGTTGATCACGATGGGTTCTTGTTGAGGCGCGGCGTCCGCGCTGGCTAACGCAGGCTGGCTTCCCCCAAACGAACTGAATAATAACGCGAACACGACAAAGGTTTGAAACAGGCGTTTGGCTCTCATGGTCAATTCTCCATAAATGTAGGTATTGCAGATCCGATGTGAAACATTGGATGATGGATGGTTGATGTTCAATGTTCGAAAACCCCGGCGCCATGTCACGCTTCAACCCCCGATCAATTCTGTCAACTTTTATGGCAGGAACGGGGCTTCACTCCATTCCATTGTATGACTTTGTTACAGGATACTGCGTTACAGAACGATTGCGCGCACTCCAGTACTTTTGGGTGAGGCAGAATCAAAAGGCGATGGTTTCTCTCCGAAATCCTCGCCTTTCAACTCATGCGGGTTATGCAAAATGGGAACACGGAAGAAGCAATATCTATTTGCGCAATATCTTCTTCCAATCCATCATCGAATTCACCTGAGCCATCGGCACCTGACCTTCGGGGACAAACCCAGTAAACGAACGGTTGTAGTAATCTTCTGTGCCGTCATCGAGATTCCAATCCAACGAATTGCGGAAGACGCCAAGGCAGGAAGTGCCGCGGAAATCATCGGGCAAAGAAGTTTCGAAGGTGTACACATACGTGCCATCGGCGGTCTCCACCACTTCGATCACGGTGGCTTCATGGATCCATCTCAGCCATTGATTTTGTGTGACCTGCTTTTTGTCAGCACCGACCAGTGTGCGAGAGCGCGTGACGACTTCGCCCGGTTTGTACGTCCACGGCGCAGTGGATGGAGCGGCGTTCTTTCCGACTTTGGGCTTGGCACGCTTGCCGCCCGCCCCCTCCGGCAACAAGCCGACTCCGTTCGCGTCTTCGACGCCTCTGGCGACCTGCCATTGGCTTGGTTCGCTGTCTACAAACCTCAACCAAAAGATGCTCCCGCCTTGTGTGTAATGCTCCGCTCCCGTTGGACGAGTGAACGTGACGCCGGGGGTTTTCGCTTTGAACAGTTTGAAATACCGCGCGGCATTCTCGGTGAGACCGCCGGGCGGCAAATGTCCGCGAATGTGCTGGACGTGTTCTGCAGTTTCGTTGCACACCGCGCGCGTGACGATGAGTTCGGAGGTGCGTCCGTGTTCAGCGCGCCAGTTGCCCGTGTTATCGGTCGCCCATTTGCTGAGGAGCGGATACAACGTTGTGTCGGCAAAACGCACTTTGTCCTCTTCGGGCGTGAACGTTTCCCAACCCGCGGCTGAAACGTGTTTGACTCGCAGCGGCGTGAGCATGACGATCATCTTCCACGCCCAAGCAGGGAATTGACCCTTCATCGCTTCCAACTTCGCCAGAGCCTGATCGGTCGTCATCGTCATGAACTCGTACTTGGCTTCTTCCTCTGCTAACCCATCCAAGCCGATGCGGCGGGATTTCGGTCCGTTGGCTTTGACACCCTGCATGTGCATGGCGATGCGGTCTTTCCAGACTTTTTCGGTTGTCTTCGCCAGCCCGGGCTTGTTCGCCCCCGCGCCTTCGTACTGGGCGATCTTCTCCTTACAGCGCGCCTCCACCTCCCCGTCGGAAAGAGCCGCTTGTGCTTTCTTCACTTCGGCAACGCGCAGTCGCACCAGCAAGTCCTTCGGGTCTGCCCACGATCCATGCGCGGACTTGTAGCGCATCCCTGAAAAATGCACGACCATGTACTGCAACCAGAGCGGGAAGCGCTTCGGCTCCTTCTCGAACCTCGCGCGGATCTCCGCCAACAGTTGATATTGATCCTTGCCTTCGAGGGTCCTGGCGTACTGTTCCACTTTGAGCCGCACGATGTCTTTGACCGTGACGGGAACCTTCGGATCGTAGTTGAGGAGGAAATCCGCTTCGGTCGTTTTGAAGTTTGGGTCTGCCTTGCTGAGTTTGTACCATTCGAGTTTTGGTTTTTCGACCTTGTCGTAAGTCAGATCGAACTCGCGCAGTTTCTCCATTTCCTCCAATAGCATCGGCATGGCAGATTCGCTCTTGAGTTTATATTCCGCTTCGACCTTGCCGCGGTTGGGATGCTCGGGGAGCATCCCTTCGAGTTGACGTTGAAGAAAGCGGACGCGGTCTCGCAGGAAACCCAACTGGGTTTTGAACGACTCGATGCGCGATTGAACGAACGCGCGCTCGCCGCGGATATCCTTGGGCCACGAAGCGATGAAAAAATCGTGGTTCTTCTGGATCAACGCCAGCGCTTCTTCCTCGACGGGCTTGTATTTTGCGAATAAGCCCCTGACATCCTTGGTCATGAAATAGTTTCTGAGGTCGGTGTATTGCTTGAGGGATGCAGTCCGGGCATTCTTTGTGCCGTTTTCGTATTCCTTCACATCCGCCGCAAGGGTGGCGATGTTCTTGTTCTTGTACTCCGCCCACTGGTCGGCTTCCTTGTAGAACACAAGGAAATCGCGCAATTTAACGAGCCGCATAGGGTAGATGTCTTTGAGCAGTATGTCATTTTGCCATTGGAAGTACAGTTCAGCCATTGTGGGATTCCCTTTCGTCATTCAATCGGCGGTTAACTCTTACGAGTTCTTTGCAAGATATTCTTTCGCTTTGTTCAGAAAATCTGCGGCTTGTTCTAGAATTTGGAGGACTTCTTCTGGAGCAAATCTTGTGACTTCATCGTAATCGCCCAACATTCGGCGACGAAACGATTGTATTAGTAGCTTATGGTATTTTTCATCAAACAGCTTTGTTCTGACGAAGTGCTGGGCAAATGCTCCATGCACGGTTCCGTGTTTACTATATCGTAGGTCTTTTTCGTTAAGCAAGGCTTCAGCAATATAAAAAACCGAATAATAAGCACGATTAACTGTGTCCCGCAAGTACTCTTCCTTGAAAAGGATTTCAGCCGCTTGTAAGGTCTCCTCCGCATTAAATATTAACTGCTGTGTGGATTCTTTCATACAGGCACACCTTCCACACGCGCGTTACGAAGCACAGGTTTATCGGCTTTTAACCAATCTGTCTCGCGCATGAATAATGGACTGATGGTTATGAGGTATTCCAATGACAAATCGTCTAACAGATCATCGGTACGATCCAATTCAATGGGACCGCGTTCGAAATCGTCCAACACGACTAACACATCCAGATCGGAACCTTCCCTTTGATCCCCGCGCGCATATGAACCATACAGGTAGAGCCCTTTGAGGCGGTCTCCGTACAGTTGCTTCAGTCCTTTTTTGAGTTCAGCCAGCAACTTTTCGACATCGGCGGGCATATTCTTTCTCCTGATCTCAATTATAAACCCAATAAGAAAGTCCCTTCGGGTTTCGTGACCCTCAGGGACTATTCATCGAATCTACAATCTCTATTCTCTGGTTTTATACAACCACACTCACCAACTTGCCATGAGCCACGATCACCTTGCGCGGCTCCTTGCCTTCCAGATATTTCTGGATGATCGCACTCGCCAACGCGGCTTTGTGGATTTCATCTTCGCTCGCGTCCGCTGGGACGACAATTCGGTCACGCACCTTCCCGTTAACCTGCACCGGTATTTCGATCACATCTTCTTTTGCGGCGCCTTCGTCCACTTGGGGCCACAACTGCTGATGGATCGAGTACGGTTTGCCCAGATGATTCGTCCACAGCTCTTCAGTAACGTGCGGCGCGACGGGAGCCATCATCTTCAAGTAGAACTCGGTCGCTTCGGTCCATTCGGGTGTGCCGACCGCGCCTGCTTCGCGCGCTTTGTACATCTCGTTCAGCAGTTCCATCAGCGAGGAGATGATGGTGTTGAACTCGAAGTTCTCGAAATCGTGTGTCACGCGCTTCAACGTTTGGTGAACGCGGCGGCGCAGATTCTTTATCACGTCGGGGGAGGCAGGCATCCCTGCGGAGGAAGCGGGGTCGGTGAACAGTGTCCACACTCTTCGCATCCACCGCGCCGTGCCTTCGATGCCGTGCGAGTCCCACGGCGCGCCTTGTTGCCAGCGCGCGAAGAACATCAAATAGGCGCGGACGGTATCGGCCCCGTATTTTTTCACCAGCACATCGGGCGCGACCACGTTGCCGCGGCTCTTCGACATTTTGCTGTTATCTTCCGCCAGCACCATGCCTTGATTGCGTAATTGCATCACGGGCTCGCCGCCTTCGGTGATGCCCATGTCGCGCAACGCCTTGTGGAAAAAGCGGAAGTACAGCAAGTGCATGTTCGCGTGTTCGCTTCCACCGGTGTACGTGTCAACGGGCATCCAGTAGTTGTATTCGGCATCATCGAACGGCGCGTTATCATCGTGCGGACTCAAATAACGCAGGTGATACCACGACGAACACATGAACGTGTCCATCGTATCGGTTTCGCGCACAGCATATTCGCCGCACACTGGACAGGTCGCGTCCTTCCATGTGGGGTGAAATTTCAATGGCGACTCGCCCGTCGGCTTCCATTCGGCAATATCGTCGGGCAACAGCACAGGCAGTTGATCATCATGCACGGGATTCCATCCGTGTGTTTCGCAATACACCATCGGGATCGGCGCGCCCCAGAAACGTTGGCGCGAGATCAACCAATCGCGATACCGATAGTTCACATCGCGCTTGCCGATACCTTTTTGCTCCAGCCACTCGATCACCGCTTTGATCGCGGGATTCTTCATGCCTTTGTCATTCGTGGCGCGCGTGCCGTTGAACGGACCCGAATTGATCATCACGCCCTCGTGCTCGTGCGCGGCTTCCATTGTTTCGCCGTTCAACTCGACGCCTTCGGGTTGAATGACAGGTATAACCTTCAAGCCAAACTTGCGCGCAAATTCAAAGTCGCGTTCATCATGCGCAGGGACAGCCATGATCGCGCCTGTGCCGTACGACATCAACACATAGTCGGCAACCCAGATCGGGATTCGTTCCTCGTTGACTGGATTGATGGCATAGCCGCCCGTGAAGACGCCCGTCTTCTCTTTATCTTTCGCTTCACGCTGGATGTCGGTCTGCTTCGCCGCTTGAGCCTTATACTCGCTGACGGCTGACGCGTTCTCCGGCGTGGTGACCTTATCCACCAGCGGATGCTCCGGCGAGAACACCATGAACGTCGCGCCCCACAACGTGTCGGGACGAGTGGTGAAAACAGTGATCAGTGATCGGTCATCAGTGTCATGCGAAGACTGATCAGTGTTTGCTGATGACTGATTACTTTCCAAACGGAAATTAACCGACGCGCCTTCACTGCGACCGATCCAATTTGTTTGTGAGACCTTGATGAACTCGGGCCAGTCAATGCCTTCAAAGTTCAACAACTCGTCCGCATATTTCGTGGCTTTGAAGAACCACTGCTCCAGATCTTTCTTGATGACAGGCGTTCCACAGCGGTCACATAATCGTTCCTCACCCTTCACCTGTTCTCGCGCCAGCGTTGTGTTGTCCTTCGGGCACCAGTCCACGGTCGCTTTCTTGCGATACGCCAGACCCTTTTTGTACAACTGGATGAAAAACCACTGTGTCCACTTGTAGTATTCCGGGTCTGAGGAAACCGCCTCGCGCTCCCAATCGAACATCGCACCCATCGAACGCATTTGCCTGCGCATGTTCTCGATGTTTTGGTACGTCCATTTCTTGGGATGGATGTTGTGCTTGATCGCCGCGCCTTCCGCGGGCAGACCGAACGCATCGAACCCCATCGGGAACATCACGTTGAATCCCTGCATTCGCTTGAAGCGCGCCCGCGCGTCGGGCGGTGTCATCGAAAACCAATGACCGATATGCAGGTCGCCGCTGGGATACGGCAACATCGTCAGCGCGTAAAACTTCGGCTTGGACTCATCGATCACCGCGCGATACAACTTGTCCGCTTCCCATTTCGCCTGCCACTTCGGCTCGAAGAATTGGGGGTTGAAAGATTTATCCTTAGCCACAGGATTGCGGACTTCAGTCCGCTTTGCCTTCGCAGGCGCGGACTTCCCAGCCTTTGATACAGGCTTTGCCGATTTCTTTTTTACTGCAACGGATTTCTTCACTCTCAGTGTTTTTTTCGCCTTCGTCGCAGTTTTCTTTTTCGTCGTTGTTTTCTTTTTCGTAGTTGCCATTCTTACCTCGTGTGAATCGGTTTCAAGTTTCACGTTCCAAGTTTCAAGTCGTTGTCTCGTTACGCGCGAGGAGGCTCGGAAGAAGTGGACCTTGCTTCCAGAAAATGAAATTGATTCGAATGTTCATTCGTGCCTCCTTTCGATTTATCCCCTCTCCCTTTGGGAGAGGGGCAGGGTGAGGGAAAACAAAAAACTCCTCATCCACATCAGGGACGAAGAGTCTTCTCCGCGGTACCACCCAGTTTGTCAATTAGTCTCTTAGTCTCCAGTCAACTAGTCTCTAATTAACCACTTTGATCAAGTAACGGTTGAATCCGTCGCTGACTACTCAGTTCACCAGCGAAGTCCCTCTTGCGAGGAGACAGGCGAGTTCGGTCAAGTAGTGTTCCGTGGACACTGTTGCTGGGCTTCCACCTCATTTTCCCAACTCGCTAACGGATTGACCTACTACTCCTGTCAAAACTTTTCTATTGAAACCTCACAGGTTTTAGAAACCTGTGAGGTCTATATTAATTTTTTGTGGACCCAGAGGGATTCGAACCCTCGACCTTCTCAATGCCATTGAGACGCGCTCCCAACTGCGCTATGGGCCCGGTTTCCAGTGATCAGTTATCAAAGTTTTCAGTGATCAGTTTTGCCAGCGATCGTTTTACTGATAACTGTTCACTGAATTAGTGGACCTGAGGGGATTCGAACCCCTGGCCTCATCAGTGCGATTGATGCGCGCTCCCAACTGCGCTACAGGCCCAAATTCAAGCGTTCGGTATTCTAATGTACGGACAAACCTGTGTCAAGCAAGGTTTCGCTGTAAAATAGAACGAACCAGTTAACGAAGGGACATTTCCATGGCTGAGACCAACCCCAAACCCATCTACCGCATCATGGACTTGCACGAATCAGACCGACCGCGCGAACGACTGGCAAATTTGGGACCGCAAGCCCTGACCAACGCCGAACTGCTCGCAATCCTCCTGCGCGTCGGCGTGAAGGGAGAAAACGCGGTGACGGTGGGTCAACGTTTGCTCAAAAAGTTCGGCGGGCTGGCGGGACTCCACCGCGCGCCGTTCACCGACCTGAAAAAACAACACGGACTCGGCGACGCCAAAGCCGCGCAGATCAAAGCGGCGATTGAGTTAGGTCGAAGGCTGACGCTCGAATCTCCCGAAGAACGACCCGCTATCAACTCCCCTGCAGATGCCGCCGCGCTGGTTTTATATGAAATGTCCGCGTTGGAGCAGGAGCATCTGCGCGTCATGTTGCTCGACAGAAGAAATCGTGTGCTTGAAACTGTGGAAGTGTACAAAGGCTCTGTCAATTCTTCGCAGGTGCGAGTCGGCGAAATCTTCAAGGAAGCGGTTCGCAAGAACGCCTCGGCGATCGTTGTGATTCACAACCACCCCAGCGGAGACCCCACGCCCAGCCCCGACGATGTCGCAGTGACGCGCGCCATCCTGCAGGCGGGCAAACTGCTTGACGTGGATGTGCTTGACCATCTGGTGATCGGTCAGGGGAAGTGGGTGTCGTTGAAGGAACGCGGCTTGGGGTTTGTGTAACTCAGAAGGCCTGCGACCCAGCCCAAATGGAGGATGAAGCGGGGTTTTATCCAGTGATATGATCATGTGAAAGCATCGACAAGAATTCGGAGAACATCATGGACTTCTTCTTCAAGAAAAATAAGCCAAGCCAGCCAAAACAATCGGTCTTCTCGCTGGGGATTCCCAAAGAAGGCGATGCCATGCCCGACTCGTTGAAAGCGCACTCACGGTTCATCAAACGCGTGAGTTGTTCGCAGTGCGGCGCGCCGAAATCGCGGCCCTCGACAACGGCGTACATCTATTGTGATTTCTGCGGCTCGCTCATGGACTACGACTTCCGCATGGCAAACGCCAACACCAACGCGGGAATCACAAACACGATCTATCACCGCATCATGCAGACGGTGCAGATCCAACTGAATCAAGCCAAAGCCCGCGGCGACCGTGACGCGGTGCGGAAAATCTATCAACACGTGTTCACGTTGTGGTTGCAGGAATGTCCGAACGCCGCATCGCCGCGCGCCATCAAAGACATGGATTTTCGCAAACAATTCATTGACTACTCCGCTGAGTGCGCGGTGATCAAAGAGATGGACCCGAACCAGACGGCGCTTCAAACTCAAATGGATGGCTTGGTCGCACGCCTTCAACGCATCCCCCAACCCGGCGGCGCGTGGATTGTGGCTGGTCCGTTTTGGGAGTATGCCGCGCTGTTCAAAAAACAAATGGAGGGGACGTACGCGCTCATCCGACAGCAAGGTGCGCACAACCTCGACCCTGATAAAGCATCCGAGACCGTCGCGTTGCGCATGGAATACACCACGTTCTGCCAAGCGTGGCTCCCGCACCTCTCCCCCGCCGACGGTGAAAAGCTGTTGAAGTTCTACGGCTTGAACGCGGAATACGATGAAGTACAACCTCACGAGTCGGAACAACGCCATTGCGGACAATGCGGCTCGGACATCGAAACGCTACCCGGCGCAAAACAGGTGGTATGCGAATCGTGCGGCTTCACCATTGACGTGAACAGCCAAGCCGTCCCCTGCCAAAAGTGTGGAGCGTTGCTCTCTTTTCCCGTTTCGGTGAATCATGTGGTGTGTCCATATTGCAGTACGGATACGCGGAGGGTGTAGAAGGCCGATTTTTGGGTGTAAAATGCTGGATATATAGTGTTTTACAACTCGCTGTAAAAGCCATTTCCTACTGGATCAGGAACGTCTTAATTATTTGTACAGAGGATAATCTATGGATCAAAAACAAGATAATCCCCTTGACGATCAAGGGAAAACTATAAGGTTCTCGGAAAACTGGGATACTGCCGACGCAGTTTTGAAAGACGGTGTAGAAATTTATGGTGTAATAAAGACATATCAAGAAAAACCAGACCCCCGTGATGATGAACATAATATCATTCATATCGAATATGAGTTCGAGATAGATGCACAACAATTCAAAAAGGAAATAGAATTCTCAATCAATGTCATTCACATTATTTATGGCTATGATGGAGGCCTGTATAACACTCCCAAATTCAAGTACAGTCTAGATGATTTCAGGAACTCAATGCAAGCGGGGCAAAAACTGAAGATTAGGGTCTTGCAAAAACCGCCATATTGGTTCTTGGTGGAGTTCAATGAAATCATGCAGGAAGTAATGAAGCATGAGGCTGTTTGGATGTAATACAGGTTAGTTAGACCAAGCGAGTTTACAACGAGCAGGTACAAGGTCTAGTCTAGTGTTTTTAGGATTTTTGGTAGTTAATCACACCGCACTCGCCCACCTCTTGAACAGCAATGTCAAGATGTGGAGAAAAGTGAGAGAAGAAAGTCCCGAGCCTGAGTAAAAGGCATCGGGAATTTTTCTTTTTCGGGTGGTTTTGCAACAACATCAATCGAGTTTTCAATCCATAAAACCGTTACGTACACACTGTTCCCTCACCCACTCCTCCTCACCTCAAACTCCCGAAACTCCCCCGTTGGATTCTCCCACTCCACGATTGACTCATCCACTCGCGACATGTTCGGTCCTTGCTTCATCGTCTCGATGAAGCGTTCCACTTTTTCGCGCTCGCCCTCTGCGATTGCCTCCACAGTGTCATAACCAACGTTACGAACCCAGCCTGTTAACCCTCCAATTTGGCGCGCGTGATATTCCACGTGAGCGCGGAAACCCACGCCCTGCACGCGTCCCTTTACCCAGATGTGAGCACGAACGAGGTTGGTCATAGGCACCTCATGTCATTGCGAGTGGCGCCTTGGCGCCACGTGGCAATCTCAGGTTAATTAGGAGATTGCTTCGTCGTCGCGGAGTTTACACTGAGCCTGTCGAAGTGCTCCTCCTCGCAATGACATCACTTCTTCCTCATCGCATTGAAACCGATCAACAACGGAATACCCAGCACCATCGCGCAAAGGATCATGTACGGGATCATATTCCGCAGTGCGAGTCCCCAGGCGTTCTCTTCGAGCGTGGCTTCGCGCCAGCGCAATTCGAGTTGCGCGAAGGATGTGCCATACACGAGTTCGACGCCGCGTTCGCACGTCACACCATCGGCATAGGCGCGCGCGAGTTCGATCAATTTGGAAGTGCCGAACGTGTTGCGCAAATAGGTGACAAAGGACCGGGATTCGGCATACGCCAAAAAGGCCGAATCAGGCTGGGTGGGGAATGAAGCGCACAAATCCAAAAGCGGAATCAACATCCTGCGCGCGCTGGCATCCAGGAGCGCGCGGTCATATTCGACAGTCGGGTTGACCTCAACCAGCGTGGCTAGTCCTTCGCGCAGCCACGCGGGCAGATCGTTGTATCCCGCGCCGATGTGACGATAAAACAACACGTGCATCAGTTCGTGCGGGATGCGTTGATCCATGTGCAGGCTTTGCTCGAGACCGGGCTCGACCGCGACCAACACAACGCCCAGCGCAGGGTTCGCATGACCCGCCGTCCACGTTTCCGCACCGAGAAAGGCAAGATCGTTTTGCGAAGGGTAGATGAAAATATCGATCGGCTGGCTGAGGTCAACGGGAAAAAGTTCGTTGATGACGCGCACGCCTGCCAGCGCGGAGTTCAGCGCGTTCTGCGCGAACGTTGAATCACCCGCATACCAAAATACGCGCAGACCATTCGATTCGAGTCTCTGCCATGTGAAGCGGTTATCGTCATAGCGAACGAAAAAAGTTTCACTCTGAGAAACAGTGCCGTCGGTGAACGTAAACTCATAATGCCAGCGGATGAACGTGAACGGACGCAACGTGTACTGCCGCGTGTCGAAAACAAATTGCGTCCCGCCATCTTCATTGATAATTACCTGCTGGACGTGTGTGATGCCGTGACCCTCATCGAGAATCACAATGGAAGCATTTTGGATGGGGAGGGAAGCCTGAATCGTCGCGTTGAATGTGATCTGCTCACCAAAAAGATATGTCGCCCCGACATTCTCAAGCACGATTCCTCCCTGCGCGGCTGTCTGCTTCGCATTCCCCATCGCGTACGCGGCGACTACAAACAGAAAAATTAACCGCAAAGAGCGCCAATGGTATTTTAAAGAAATCTTCGCGCGCTTTGCGTTCTTAGCGGTAAAAATCGAATCTCTCATCATCTCCCCAAAAACACGAGTAACGGAGTCAACGTGAGCGGACTGAGCAACGTGCCGATGAACACGATCGCGGTGACAAGCGACGAATCCAATTTATATTCCGAGGCAAGGATCGTGTTGTTCACCGCCGCGGGCATGGATGCCTGTGTCACGCCTGCCTGCCATGCCGCGCCTTGCAACCCAAACAGCGGACTCAACGTCAGCGCGATGAGCGGCGCGGCGATCAACCGCAGTGACACGCTCAGTCCCACGCCGCGCAACTCGTGCGACCATTGCACGCGCGAAAGTTCGATGCCCAGCAGGACGATCATCAACGGGATACTTCCGCTTGCGGCGAGATCGATCGTACGCGAGACAGCGACGGGAATCTCGATATTCAATCCATTGATGAGCAGGGCAAGCAATACGCCGTATACTGTGGGAACTTTGAGCAAGCCGAGCATCGCATCTTTGAAGTTCGCATGTCCCAGCGAAGCGAGGAGAATCCCCGCCGTGTTGAACAGGACCGAGGTGGTCACAAAATACAATCCGCCGTAGCGCAATCCGTCTTCACCGAACGCGAACGAGACCAACGGCAAGCCATAGTTGCCCGAGTTGCCGAACATGGTTGCGATCAATACCGCCATCAACGCGGGGCGTTCAAGTTTCATTGAAAGACCGAGGACAAGGGTCAGCGCGCCGACGATGAGGATCATTGTTACTGTGAAAACAACGATGGAGACCGCTTCGTTGACCTTGATGTCGTTTTGCAGGAGCAGGTCGAAGACCAGCATGGGCGCGAAGATGTAGAAAACCACGCGCCCGATCGTGCGCGAATCGACGGAGAGGAATTTTCCCAGCGCGAACCCCGCTCCGCTGAGGAGCAGGATGGGAAGCAAATTATTGGCAAACGTGGAGAGGAGAATGGAAAGGGACATGGTTTTTTTAACCACCAAGGATACAAAGGCACAAAGGGTTAATCTGCGAAAGGCTGATTTCGTATCCGTAGATGAATTGGCTATTAAACAAAAAGTCACGGGGATTATAACGTCTCCGTGACTTCGAGAGAAAATCCCGAAAGGTTGAATGTTTCGTGCTAATTCAATCTGCTTTTTTCGTCATCGTCATCTTCATCGAACTCCAGATCGGGTTCGACGTTCAAAAGGTCGAAGCGGTCGAGGTCCTCGGTGAAGGCGAGATTCTCCAACGCTTCTTCCAAAAATTCGATCTGCTCCTCGTCTTCGGTCTGGTCGAGCAGGTTGACGATGAAGGTGCGCGCGTCCTCGCCGCCGATCTGCGAAAGCGACCAGATGACCGTGCTGGTCACATCGTCGTCATCCTCGTCTTCGAGCATCTTCAACAGGATCGGGCTGGCGGTTTTGATCGAAAGTTGCCCGGCGGCTTCGACAGCGGCTTCGCGCACGTTGCGATTGTCGTTTCGCAGGGAGATCAACACGTCCTCATCCCAGCGGCTGTCGGCGGAGCGCGCCATAGCGAACAGCGCGCTCGCCTGCCACGCGGGGTCGTCGCGTTGAAACGCCGATTCGATCAACTTGGTCACTTCGGGGTGCGAGGAATACCCGAGCGATTCGAGCGCGCGCCGGCGGACCTTGACATCGTCGTTTCCTCTGGCAACTTCGAGTAACGCATCCTCGGTTTGATCCCGGACGGCTTCAGAAATTTCTTCGAGTTCGCCGAGGTCAACGAACATGCCCAACGCGGTTGCGGCTTCGGCGCGCGTTTGCACGTCGGAATCGTTTTTCAGAATATGGATGTAGGCGGGGACGAGTTTCACATCCTCACATTCGCGCAGGAGGCGGATGGCGCGTCCACGGATGACCGAGTCGCTGTCGGTGAGAAGCGCTTTGGCGAAATCGTCGAAGTTGACGAGGGTGTCGCTTTCCGAAAGCGTTTCAAGTCCCTCGAGCAGGGTCAACTTGCGTTTGAGTGTGACGCGGGACCAGACATTCAAAAGGGTTTTGAGTTCGAGTTCGCCGAGGTCGGAAAACTGTCCCAGGTATTTGCGCGGGAAATCTTTTTTTTCGTCGAGCAGGGAATCCAGCACAGGCTGGAATGGGTTAGGTTGCGTGTTCATTTATTACCTTACCAGTGAAATTCTGGTTTTTTCTGCAAAGGTTTTTTACCACAAAAGGCACGAAGGTTTTCCTTGGTGTTCCTTCGTGACCTTCGTGGTGATTCCTTTTGGTTTTGGTTAGCCTGAGCTATGGAATGGTGACGTTGATAGGGTTGACAAAGTCCATGACGTTGACGTAGATCATGAAAAGCAAAAGCACGGTCATGCCCAAGCCATGGACGAGGTTTTCTACTTGCGCGGGGACGCGGCGGCGGAAGATCAACTCGGGTAACAGGAAGATGATGCGTCCGCCGTCGAGCGCGGGGAACGGGAAAAGATTGAAGACGCCGAGACTGATGGAAAGCGCCGCGATCAATTCAAGTGTGCGCACAGGTTGGTCCATCGGGTCGGCGGAGGGCGCATTACCCGCTGACGCGTTCGCGCTGGCTTCGATGTCGCGGCTCACGGTCTGACCGATGATATCGAAAATGCCTTTCAAGCCGATCACGCGGGTTTGTTCCTCGGTGAGCGAGCCGCGAATCATTTGCGCGGGCAGAGACAACAAATTGCGAATACTAAAATAGGTATAGCGCGCGCCGAGGCTCACTGTTTCGACCACAGAATTTGTGCGGACGAACGGAACACCCAACCCGACACCGATCATCGCGCGGTTTTCGTCTTCGAAGAATTCAGGCGTGGCGGTCAATTCGACTTCGGTTCCATCGCGCTCGACGAGAAATACAACGGGCTGATCCACGTTACCGTCCACGATGACGCGCAGGTCATCATAACTTGCAATGGACGTACCGTCGCCGCTGATGAAGATATCGCCGTCTTGGAATCCCGCTTCTTCTGCCGGGGAAGCTGTCATCACCGAACTGACCAACACCCGGCTTGTGTCAGGGACTCCGACACGATAGAAGATGAAACTATAAATGAGGACAGCCGCGAGCAGGTTCATCGCCGGTCCCGCCGCGAGGACGATGAATCGCCGCCACGGTGTCGCCGCCGCAAGTCCGCCCTGAATCGTCGGGTCGTTCTCACCTTTTGGGCGGACGAAGCCTCCCAGTGGAAGCCAGTTCAACGTGAATTTCGTGCCCTGCCACGTGAATAATTTGATGGCACCCGGCGTGGGCAAGCCGATGCCGAACTCCTCCACTTCGATCTTGCACAAGCGCGCGGCGATGAAGTGACCCAGTTCATGGATGATCACCATGCCGCCGAAAGCAAGAATGAATACGAGCCAGGTTAATGCAGTTTCGTTCATGAGTTTTCCTTTGTGGGCGCATTATATCGCCAATTGCAGAGACGGCGCAGCCGCCCGGAATATTTCTAATCCTATTCATATATGCTCTCACCATATGTCATGCTGAGGGGCGTTCGTTACCCCGAAGCATCTCCGTCAAGCTATGTCGGAGACCCCTCGGTCGCTGACAATCGCTCCCTCTGGGTGACACATCTTTTAGCCACGCGGTAGAATGGGACAAAAGTTGTAGTTTCGATACGGGCTCCACCCTACTCAACCACCAGTTGAATCGAAGAGGTCATCATGATGAACAACGACTGTATTTTCTGCAAAATTGTTTCCGGTGACATTCCCGGCACGATCGTTTTTAAAGATGAACAGGCAACTGCCTTCCGCGACATCAATCCGGTTGCGCCGACGCACATTCTCATCGTACCGAACAAGCACATCGAATCGGTGGGAACGCTGGAGGTCGCGGACGAGCCGCTCATGGGCTATCTGTTCCGGGTGGCACGTCAATTGGCTGAAAAAGAGGGGGTCGACAAAACAGGGTACCGATTGATCTCGAACGTCGGTCCCGACGGCGGACAGACAGTGTTCCATTTACACATGCATTTGATCGGCGGGCAGAGGATGAAACATCCGATGGGATGACGCCGGTGGTTGAGTAGTCCCGCGTGCAATTCGCCGGACGTATCGAAACCACCGATAAAAGAAGAAAGAGGAAAGATGAATTACATCTTTCCTCTTTCTTCTTTCTTTATCTATCTTCGGTCGAGCGGACTACCCTTCAACTTGCTCTTCGGCAGACTGGAACGCCATGCGTAATATCCAAGCCCGGCGCCGGCGAGTAACAAAAGGAAGCCGAAAAATCCGAGCAGAGGCGATCTCCCCACAGACTCAGAATCTGCCGGGTCGCTGACCGTGACGGTCTTCGACTGCGCGCCGAAATCGATCGAAGCGCGGTCACCGGCTTTCACTGTCAATGTGTAACTCACCACCATCGTGGGGTTGTACTCGTCTGGCACCGCCATGCTGACGTTGTATTCGCCCTGCGGCACGTCGGTAAAACATGTCCGATCGGGTTCGAGCGTGTCTGGGTCGAAAGTTGAAACGGTATTTTGTTGTTGTGAATAGGAGCCGTTCAGATTCGTGAGACTGACCGCGCCGCCTTCGATGCCAAATTCAGTCTCTTGCCGGAGCGCGTCGCCGTTGGAATCATCGAACAGCAACACACAGACTTCGGTCGTCCCATCCACCGGCGTGGACGTGGGAGTCGGTGGCGGGAGCGTGGGCGCAGGTCCCGGTGTCGGTTCGGTGGAGGCGAGTCCCACCACGAGTTGTTGACCGATCGTCAACGTGCAATCTTCATCGAGCCGAGAATTGAATGCGCGCAATTGTTGCACCGTGATTCCATGCAATAGCGCGACCTGTCCGCAGTTATCGCCTTCGACCACCGTGTACAAAATCCGCCCATCGGGACCGGGCGTCGCGGTTACAAATCCCTGCGCGTGCGGCGCGGCATTTGCCGACGTTGCAAACAGCATCATGCCAGCAACGAGAATAAAAAGGATCAAGAAGCCAAAAATAAAGATGTTCCTGTTTTGCATCGGCGGGATTATATCCTACTGTAGGGGCGGCGTCCTGCCGCCCAGGGCGGGGTGACCCCGCCTCTACAAGTGATACCTTTTCCATATCTCCGGCAGAAAATATTGATCGAAGAACGCATCGGCGTCGTACTCGGGTTTCCAACCCCAATCCTTCTGCGCCAGCGAATCATCCACATCCTCGGGCCACGAATCGACGATTCCCTGCCTGCGTGGGTTCGGCTCAAAGGTGATCTTCGCGCCGGGAAAGGCTTTCACCGCGCGGTCACGGAACTCACCGGCGGTCAATGCGAACGCGGCGATGTTGTACACCTGATGAGTCAATTTTTCGCGCGGCACATCCATCAACATCAACAGCGATTTGATCGCATCGGGCATCGCCATGAAAGAGATTCTTGTATCCTCGCGCACGAAACACGCGTAGGATTTCGCTTGTGCCGCCGCGTGGAGCATCTCCGGTCCGTAGTCGCTGGTCCCGCCGCTGGGCAGGGTAAAGGCTGAGATCAAGCCGGGGAAGCGGATCGCCCGAAAGTCCAGAAAGTGAGGCGGGTTTTCATCAAGATGTTTTTGACCGAAATATTTGCTGTAATACACGCCGAGTTTTTCGCAATACAATTTGTTGCATCCATACATCGTATGCGGATTGTTGTGCTGATCTTCTTTCACTCGCCCCGCCGATTTTTTCACATCGAGGCTTGCCATGCCATACGCAGCGATCGAACTCGGAAAAATAAATTTCACCGGCTTGCCGTATTTTTCGGAACGATACGCGGCGAGCATGAGCAATTGCATCGTGCCTTCCACGTTGATGCGATGCGCGTCCTCGCTCGACACTTCTGCTTTTGAGGAGAGCGACGCCGCCAGATGAAAGATCGCATCGAAATCCTGATCATAGAATGTTTTGATCTTGTAGATCAGATCCCCTTGCGCATGTTCCGCCGACATCGCGCGGATGCTTTCAGGCAGAGGCGCAAGATCCGATGTTGTGATGTGATATCCGCCCCGAGTCGCTAATGCTTGCACAAGAGCCTGACCGATTTCTCCGCACGCGCCCGTCACCAGCACCCTCGTTTGAGTCATGCAGTCTCCTTCTGTGCTACGAAGTACCGCGTTAAGCGGTAGAATGTCGAACGACGATATTGTACAACACTTGAAAAATTATTTGTCGGTTTTCATCACATGAAATTTTCACATTTATTTCTTTTATTGGGATTCTCGCTCCTCGCGGCTTGCCTGCCCCTAGACGCGACTCCTCTCACCGCGACTCCCCTCCCCTCCGAGACTCCGCTTCCTACCGCGACGGTGATCTGGTTCCCACCCTCAGCGACTCCAACCACCCAAAGCGGATTCGCCACACAAACTGCAACACCACAAATGAATCCGGGGATTGGCGAAGCGATTCTGACCGATGATTTTTCTGATCCAGCATTGTGGGATGTCGCCGTGTCCGATCAAGGGAGCGCGGCTGTCAGCCGCAATCGCCTGACGATTGTTGTGCAACCGGGGATCTATCTCGCGAGCATGAGACGCGACCTCATCACCGCAAATTTCTACGCCGAGATCACCGCGCACACCAACCTCTGCCGTGGGGATGATAACTACGGACTTATCCTACGCGCGCAGGGAAGTTCGTTCTATCGCTTTGTTCTTTCGTGCAACGGGTTTGTTCACGTTGAGCGAATCAAGAACGGGACGAAACTTATCATCTATGAAGCCGTCCCCAGCGGAGATGCCCCGCTCGGCGCGCCGGGGGAAGTGAAGATCGGCATGTGGGCGGTCGGGAAAGAAATGCGGCTCTTTTTGAATGACCGCTTCCAATTCAGCATCGTGGACAACAGTTTCCCCAGCGGCGGCTTCGGCGTGTTCGCGCGTTCGGCGGGTGACACACCGGTCACGGTTACGTTTTCCGATTTAATTGTGTATGATGTGGGGCATGAATTCCCGACGAGGACGCCAAGTCCATAATACGCAGTACGAAATACGCAGTACGTCTGCTACGTGTTGCGTACTGCGTACTTCGTGACCGACAGTTAACTCATGCCGAAGAATAAATTAAACAACCTCACCAACAAGGAATGGCTGAAATTCCAGAAGTCGTGGTTCATCCATAACCCTCCGCCGCGCAAGAAGGGAGTGTTGGTGCATCCCGCCAAATTCCCGGAGACGATGGCGCAGGAATTCATCGAATTCTTCACCAAAGAGGGAGAGACCGTCCTCGACCCCATGGCAGGGACAGGCTCGACCCTCGTCGCGGCGTTACGCGCAGGAAGAAATAGTTACGGCATCGAGTTGAATCCCAAATACGCGAAGATTGCGGTGAAAATCATCGAGGAGGAACGGGCGTCGCTCGGCGATTCAGTCTCTAGTCTCCAATCTCAAATCATCAACGGTGATGCGGCTCAAATTACAACCCTTCGACTGAGCTCAGGGCAGGATTACCAATTACCACTTATTGACTACGTTCTTACCTCACCTCCCTACTGGGATATGTTGAAAGCAAAAGGCGCAGAGACTCAAAAGAAACGCCGTGACTCGGCTGAGTTGGATGTCCACTATTCGGATGACCCGAACGATTTGGGCAATATCGAAGATTATGAAAAGTTTTTGGAGGGGTTGGTTGAAATTTATAAACGACTGAAGCCGTTATTACGTGAGAAGGCGTATCTCACGATCATTGTCAAGAACGTGAAGAAGGGCGGGAAGATCTATCCGCTGGCGTGGGATATTGCCCGCGAACTCGGCAGGACTTACACACTGAAAGACGAAAAAATCTGGTTGCAGGATAACCAACCCCTCGCGCCGTTTGGGATGGGGTCCGCGTGGGTGAGCAACACGTTCCATCACTATTGTTTACAGTTTAGGAATGAGTGACCAAAGTACGCAGTTCGCAACACGAAGTACAGGATCATTATTTCGTACTGCGTATTGCGTACCTCCAAAACCATGATTCGCACGAGCGACCTCCTCCACCTCCCCTACACCCGCGACCTCACCGAGGCAGGGATTGCCTACGCGCTGAGGTCATTGCCGTACATGTACAATCGCATGAGCGGTTCGCCGTATGACAAGTTGCGCAGAATCGTCGCGGGCGTGGCGGTGGAACTTGCGTTTCGGCGGTACCTTTCGGAGCAGAACATTCCCTTCGACGTGAAAGGTGCGACTCCGTTCACTGAGCCCGATCGCTACGATGTTTCGCTAGGCGGGCGAAGATGTGACATCAAATCATTTCTCATTTCGTATCGCGAACAAATTTCTGAAATGAAGCGCAATCCGCAGGTGGTGTTGAAAGCGCCTGCGCTTGTCCCCTCCGACCAGAACGCGGCGGAGGGACATTCGGACAACGACATTTACCTCTTCGCCTTTTTATCCGGTCTCATCGCCGCGTCGCAGGAGGATTTGAAGAAAGCCATCGGCGCGGGGCAACCACATTATCTCGTCCACGTTTTGCCTGATTCGTGGGCGCGTCCGCCAGCGTGGACTCCGCTCGGCGCGCTGATCGTGAAGTCTGAGGCGGAGGAGGGAATCACACTCGAGTTGGGCGGGCAGGACGAAGGGCGCGCGATGCGTCCGCTCGAGGTGGAGATCCCGCCGCGCAGGCGCGTCGAGCTCACCAACGGATTATTCTCGCTTGCCTACATCCACGCAAAAACTCCGCCCGGTGCGAGGATCGGCATCCGTTGTTCCCAACGAAGCGAAATACACCTCATCGGCGCGCTGGAATGGGGTAACATCTGGGTCTACGGCATGAACGTGTTGCTCGCGGGCTTTCTCACCCGCGAAGAGTTCAACCGAAAAGCCAAGCCCGTGCCGGAAGGCACGCGCGTTTTTCAATATGAAAAAACGCGTACGAAAAACCTTGCCGTGCCCGTCTCTGAACTCAAACCGTTGCAAGAATTGCTCGAACGCGTAAAGGAATCGAATCAATGAACAAGAAACGAATCGCTTATGGTTTTCTGGTATTAACACTGCTCGCCTGCAACTTTGTGACCCAACTGACGAACCCGGCAACAGCCACTCCGCCGGTGGCGGTGACGACCGCGCCGCCTACGCCGACCTCCGCGGCGCTTGTTCCCGCCTACGTCCCGCCGGAGTGCACGTCCGTCGCGCCGGCGACTGTCCCGCCACAGCAAATCGCACCGACTCAAACCCTTGAACCCATTACCGAGATCTCGCAAGGAACGCAGTTGCAGATCTTCGACGAGTTGACCGTAATCATCGACGATGTGTACGTGTACCCCGATTTCAACAGCAAGGATTGGGAAGAGATCAAATCGCGTTACCGTAACATGGTCGAGGCTGGCATCTCCACTGAACAGTTCTACGTGGAGGTGAACAACATGATCGTGGAACTCGGCGACGAGCACTCCTTCTATCTTTCGCCGCTGGATGCCGCCGCCTCCGAGGCTGAACTGCGCGGCGAGAACAACTACGTGGGCGTGGGCATCTACTCCCTGCCCGACGAGGAACGTCAGACCTTCACCGTGATCTCGACCTTCCCCGATTCGCCGGCGCGCTTTGCGGGAATCCAACCGCACGACCGGATCATCGCGGTGGACGGCATCCCGCTCGAAGTGAACGAGAACACGGCTAGCCGCGTGCGAGGTCCGCAATGCTCCGCGGTGGTGTTGACCGTCCAAGCGCCGAACCAAGCGCCGCGCGACTTGTTGTTGTATCGCACCGCCATTCAAGGCAACCTGACCATCGAACAACGCCTCGTGCCGACGTCGGATGGATCCAAAATCGGATACATTTTCATCCCTTCGTTTTTCGACGAGACGATTCCCCCACAGATCGAGCAAGCGTTGAACGATTTCGGTCCACTCGATGGATTGATCATCGACCTCCGTTTGAACGGAGGCGGGAGCAGTTCAGTCGTCGACCCCATCCTCGAGTGGTTCACCGATGGCAATCTTGGGGAGTTCGTCAGCCGAACCTCCTCGCGCCCGTTGGATGTGAGCGGCGAATCCATTCATAATTCACAGGACGTTCCGCTGATTCTCATTGTGAGCGAAGATACGGTCAGTTATGGCGAGATCTTTGCCGCCGTGCTCAAAGACTCGGGCAGGGCGAAAGTGGTCGGCGAGACCAGCCTCGGCAACGTGGAAGTATTACACGGCTACGACTTCGAAGACGACTCGCAGTTATGGATCGCGTCGGAGACGTTTTACTCCGCAACGTCGGATACGAACTTCGAGGAGACCGGCATCATTCCCGATCTGCCCGCCTACGCCGAATGGGATACGATCACCTTCGAGACCGATCCCTCCATCACCGCCGCGCTGGAGTTGTTGGGGCATAGGTAACTCCCTCCGCCCTTCGGGCACCTCCCCCAAAATCC
>CAZQES010000044.1:0-24933 GCA_964591425.1 uncultured Anaerolinea sp. | reverse complement strand
CCAGCATCCGGCGCATGCTCAAAATCGTCGCAACATGACTTTTAAAACACTTTCTCAGGAGGTTTCCTGTCCGCCCACAAGCGACCCAAACCTGGTTCAGACCGATTCGAACGGTACGTATACATATCAAGACCTGCAACCGGGAAAGTATTGTGTATTCTTTGATTCAAACGGTCTGGCTGTGACTACAAAAATGACGCAGGAAGTCTACGTGAGCAGTGAACAAACGACTACGGTCTATTTTGGATTTGTAAAGTAACGACTTGGCTTGAACCGCGAAGGCAACAAAATGAAACATCCGAAGTCTGCGAGGCTTCGGATGTTTGAATTATTTCACCACGCGCAACACCACCCCATTTTGCGACGGATCATGCAGCAGCAGACCTTCATCGATCATGTTCGACGGGATGCCTGCCGCGTCCACCCGCGCCACCACCTCATCGTACGCGGCTTGCGTGGGCAGGTCGATCGTGTAATAGCGGAGTCCAACCGCATCGGGCGGAGGAGGCGGGGCGCCGCGTCCCTGCCAGGTGTTGAGTCCGAGGTGATGGTGATATCCGCCCGCGGAGACGAATCCCATTTGGAACGGTTTGGATACACCCATGATGTCGAAGCCGAGGATGCCGTGATAAAACTCCACCGCTTCATCCACATCGCGGACGTGGAGATGCACATGACCGATCCTCAACGCAGGCGGCACGGGCTGATCGAGACGATCCTCCTCTTTGATATTCGTGAACAGAGCCTCCACATCCAGCGGCTCGCGCCCGTCGCTCCATGATCCGTCTGTTCGATACGATTCGAATTTACCGTCCTTGAACGTCCACGTGCCGTCTTCCGGTGACTCACAGTACAACTCGATGCCGTGGCCTTCGAGATCGTCGAGGTAGGTGGTCTTCGTCATGATGTGATCGGTGGGACTGTTCGGATATTTCAACGCGAACAACCTCGCCACCGCAACGGCTAGTTCTCTTCGATTCGGGAACAGGTACGCCACGTGGTACAACCCGGTCACGCCGCGATATTTTTTCACATCGGGTTCTTCGGTGAGCAGGAGCAGATCCCTGCCGCCTGCCCCCAACGCCGCCTTGTTCCCCTCGCGGCGGTGAAGTTTGAATCCCATCGCCTTTTGGTAGAACTCAAGTTGGTTGTCGAGATTCGCAACGGTGAGCGAGATCTCACCCATCATGGTTTTGGGGTGGATCGAAAATTTTGATGTTGTTTCGGTTTGCATTTGGGTCATTTTTTCTCTTTATAACACGAACGGATAAAGTGGATGTTGTCGGTTAGACAACATCACCCTTATCCGCCTTTCGTAATGAGCAGGTTGTTTTAGAAACCGATCTCTTCCTTGACGATGATCATCGTGATGCGGTTCGGGCGGATCTCCTTGTTGACGATCAACACCTTGCCGACGTTGGAGCCCACATTATACAGTTCGCGCATGTGCTCCTCCTCCAGCGGCAGGACGTATGCATGGATGCGTTTCAACCCCTCGTTCAGGTCTTTCACAAGTTTCTGCGCTCCCACGATCCAGATCACTTTTCCTGCTCCCGACGCATACGGTCCCAACTGACTGCCCGTATTGGAGGCGATCAACACGTGACCGTCCTCCGTCACCGCTTGGACACTGCCGGCGGCAAAATCCGGCGCACCGACCAGCTTGCGGATCTCGCGTCCCTGCGTCTGACGATTCATCGCGAACATCTTCGGTCGCAGTGCATCGTACCGCCCGGACGCGTCGATCGCTTCTTTGATGCCCAGCTGTTCCAGCGTGACCGACGAGCCGAGAAAAACCTCCGCTCCCTCGGGAACCAGTTCAAAGAACAGGCGTTTCGCGTCTTCCGCGGTTTCAGCAATCAGGGTCTGGATGCCGTTGGCTTCGAGCGCGTTGGCAGTCTTGTCGATCCGTTGGGCAGTTGCCAGCTTGGCAAACTCTTCAATTCGGGTGATCGTAATATCTTTGGTTAACATGTCATTCCTCGATTATGAAATAAACGTCCAGCGACCGAAGGCAACAAGCACCGCCAGCGTGAGCAACACGATGTTCACAGGAATTACGTTATATTCCTTGCGCGGCAAATGCACCGTGGAAATTGCAAGCAATTGAATCAAAGCCAGCCCGATTGCGGCAAGCACCGTCAGCCACGGTAGAATGCCTGCGAGAAGGGGGAGAATAAGTCCCACCGCGCCGAGCAGTTCCATTGTCCCAACGAAGCGGACGAACGAATCCGAACGACCTTGTGTCCACGTCATCGTCTCGCGCGCTTTCGCAGTGTTGAAGGTTTTCATTCCTCCCGCCATCAGGTATAGAACGGCGAGCAACGCTTGTACGACCCATAAAACGATATTCATCTTGACTCTCCTTGTGTTGAGTGATAATATACAGTTGTATTCTAAACAACAGTTGTTGCCTAATTTACCTATCATCCCCTTGCAGGTCAACCACCAAACAACGGATTATGTTGACTAAGCAACACTGGAGCAAAAATGTCGCCTAACCCGAAAGAACTGGAAGAAAAACTCGACCCCCGCGTCAAACGGACCCGCAGCCTGATTCTGCAAGCCTTCATGGATCTCCTCCCCGAAAAGGGATTCCAATCCGTCTCGGTGCAGGATATTACCGAAAAGGCTGGCATCAACCGCGCTACGTTTTACGCGCACTTCCCCGATAAATATGCCCTGCTGGATCACAGTATCCAACAGGGCTTCCGAGCGGAGATCGAAAAGCGGATGCTCGATGCCTGTCACTACAGCGACGAAAATTTGAAAACGCTGATCATCACGGTATCTGAGTATGTTTCAAATGCCAACTCGCATTGCAAACCGTCGAATCCGCAATTCGAATCGCTGGTGGAGGCGCAGGTGAAAAATCAATTGCAGGGATTGTTGCAAGTGTGGCTTGAACAGGATGATTCAGACGTTGACGCCAAGACCGCCGCCACCGCCGCCAGTTGGGCGATCTACGGGCTTGTCCTTCAATGGAATCACGATAAGAACAAAAAGAAACCGCCCGCAGAAAAATTTGCGGATCAAGTATTGCCGCTCATTGCCTCCAATTTGAGGCTGGCACAACCTGCTTGAAATAACATGCATAGACCTCCAAGGGTTGAAAACCTCGGAGGTCTATTTTATTGGTGATAAAATCCGCTCCATGCCCAAGCCTGTCATTTTTTCAATCGACGACGATTCCTCCGTTTTAAACTCCATTGAACGCGATTTGCGCGCAAAGTACGGGCAGGATTATCGCATCCTTCCCATCAACTCCGGTAAAGCCGCGTTGGATTATTTGAAGAAGATGGAACAGCGCAACGAAACGGTCGCGCTGTTTTTGGTTGACCAGCGCATGCCTGAAATGAACGGCACGGAATTTCTCGCCGAGGCGATGAAGACCTATCCGCAAGCCAAGCGCGTTTTGCTCACCGCGTATGCCGATACGCAAGCCGCGATCGAGTCGATCAACGAGGTGCGGCTCGATTATTACTTGATGAAGCCGTGGCATCCGCCCAACGAACGGCTTTACCCGATTTTGGATGACTTGCTCGAAGACTGGAAAGCGCACGTGCGGTTGCCGTATGATGGGATCCGAGTGGCGGGAACGCTATGGTCGCTTTCGAGTCATCAAATAAAAGATTTTCTCACGCGGCATCAAATCCCCTATCAATGGCTGGATATTGAAAAAGATTCCAACGCGCAAAAGTTGGTAGAAGGCGTTTCCGCTGAAACAAAACTCCCCGTCATCTTTTTCCCGGATGGCAAAGTGTTGATCGAACCCAACCTGCAAGAACTCGCGGACAAAGTCGGTTTGCAGACGCGCGCCGCGCTTCCGTTCTACGACATCATCGTCATCGGTAGCGGACCGGCAGGTCTCGCCGCGGCGGTGTATGCCGGTTCGGAGGGATACAAATGTTTGGTCATCGAGAAAGCCGCGCCGGGCGGTCAGGCAGGCTCCAGCCCAAAGATCGAAAATTATCTCGGCTTCCCCTCGGGCATCTCCGGCGATGATCTCACACGTCGCGCAGTGTCGCAGGCGAAACGCTTCGGTGTGGAGATTCTGTCCGCACAGGAGGCAAGCCAAATCGTCGTCAAGGACGCGTATCGTATCGTCAAGTTGCATGATGGGACCGAGATATCCTGTCACGCGGTGTTGATCGCGACAGGCGCGTCGTTCCACACGTTGAAAATGCCGGGCGCCGATAAACTCACCGGCGCGGGAATTTATTATGGCGCGGCGTACACCGAGGCGATGAATTACAAAGACGGCGATGTGTTCGTCGTCGGCGGCGCAAATTCTGCCGCGCAAGGCGCGATCTATCTGAGTCAGTTTGCAAAAAAAGTAACGGTGCTGGTTCGGGGCCACGAACCCACCGCGTCGAAACATCTCGTGGATGCGATGCAGAGCAACGCGAAGATCGAAATTCTCACCGATACTGACCTGATCGAAGTGAAGGGCAACAACACGCTCGAACAGATCGTCGTCAAGAATACGAAAACCGACGAAACGAAATCGTTCGATGCTTCGGCGTTATTTGTTTTTATCGGCGTGCAACCGCAAAGCAAGATCGTTTCCGAGTTGGTGATGTGCAGTGGGAAGGGATACGTGTTCACGGGACCCGACGTGATGGTGGATAAAAAGCCGCCTCAAGGCTGGACCCTCGAACGGGATCCGTTTCTTTTAGAGACGTCAACGCCCGGCGTCTTCGCGGCGGGTGATGTGCGCTACGGGACGAATCATCGTGTGGCATCCGCGGTGGGCGAGGGCGCGATCGCGTACGCATTGATGAAGGAGTATTTGAAAGGGTTATAAAAAAAGCCCTCGATTTCACGAGGGCTTGTTCATGCTATTTTCGGTGTTCCTGTGCAAAGCGGCGCAAGGCATCCGCCAAAAGTTGTTGAGAGTTCTTTCCCTGCGCCTTGAACCATTGCGCGACCTCGGGTTCGACTTCCACTAGAACCTTGACCTTGTCTTTCGGCGTCCGCCATTTTGCGGCCTTGAAGAAATCCTCGGTCAATAGCGGAATATCCGAGGTGTCAATCATATCGTCGGTCAGAGTATCAAACCGATCCAAATTGGTTTTTGTATTCTTGTTCATAATATTCTCTCTCACGCGAAGTTGCTTTTCTAAATGAGATGATGCGAATGGTATCCTCATCTGGCTCGGTAAACACGATTACAACAACACGATTTTCCATTAATCCAACACCGATCCAGCGCTCTTCGCCATACTCTTCTTTTTTGTCGAGATTAACCAGCATCGGTGCTTCGAAGACTTTGTAGGCATCGGCAAAATCAAGCTCATGCTTTTTGACATTGGTTTCGTTTTTTCGCCGATCCCAAATGTACTTCATGAGAAAAGTATAGCACAATTCGATTCAGAGTGAGAAAATAAGGCATGGATCTTAACGACCTCCGCAAATCACCCCTCTTTGAAGGCTTGACCGACCAAGAGTTACAACAGCTGATGGAAAAAGCCCAGCCGGTCTCTTTGCGCGCGGGGGAATATCTCATGAAGCAGGGAGATGAGGGCGATGCCGCGTTCGTGGTGGTGAAGGGAGAGTTCGAGGTCACCAAACAATCGGGGCAATCCGTCATCAAGATCGATGTGCGGAATCCCGGCGATGTGCTGGGCGAGATGGCATTGATCTCGCGTTCGCCGCGTTCTGCCAGCGTCGTGGCGATCTCTAATTGTGAAGCGTTACGTATCTCACCCGAAGCCTTCGAGAATTTGCTGTCCACGAGTTCGACGGCGGCTTTGGCGGTGTTGCATTGGGTGATGAACCGTCTCAGCCAGAACGACGCGTTGCTCCACCAGCAGGAACGGATGGCGGCGCTCGGCACGTTGAGCGCGGGGTTGGCGCATGAGTTGAACAACCCCGCCGCCGCGGCACAACGGAGCGCGGCGGAGTTGCAGAAGGCGCTTGTCAAATGGCAGGGGTTGACCCACGAGATCGAGACCGTTGCACTCCGGGAGAGTCAAACACAATGGCTGAACGAGTTGATGAAGGATTCGACGCGTCGGTTTGAATCGCCGGTCAAACTCGAAGCGTTGGAAAAGATCGATCGGGTGGACCAGCTCCAAATGTGGCTCGAAGCGAACGGGGTCGAATCCGCGTGGGAGCTTGCGCCCGCGATGGTCAACTACGGATGGAACGTCGAGTCGCTTGAATCCTTGAAAGCCTCCGCGTTTTTCCAGTTGTCCGTTCAATGGCTTGGCACCAGTTGCCTGATGATGGAATTGCTTTCGGAGGTGCAATTGACCACCGGGCGATTGTCTGAGATCGTGCGCGCGATGAAGTCGTACACGTATCTCGATCAGGCGCCGTTGCTCGAAGTGGACGTGCACGAAGGTTTGGAAAATACGTTGATCATCATGCAACATAAATTGAAAAAAGGCGTGACCGTGAAGCGCGAGTATGCGCCGAACCTGCCGCGCATCGAAGCCTATGCCAGCGAGTTAAATCAAGTGTGGACGAACATCATCGACAACGCCGTGGACGCGATGAACGAACATGGCGAGATCACTTTGCGGACGTACGAGGAAGATCATTGCGTCGTTGTGGAGATCATCGACAATGGTCCCGGCATCCCTGAAAACATTCTACCGAGGATCTATGAGCCGTTCTTCACCACCAAACCACCGGGGAGCGGAACAGGACTCGGCTTGCACATTTCGCACGATATCATCGCGAACCGCCACCGCGGGCAATTGCTGGTGAGTTCGAAGCCGGGCGAGACGGTGTTCAAGGCAGTGCTGCCGATCAAGCACGAACATGAGGGCGCGGCAAAACACTATGACAGGTAACATGTCATGGCGAGCACACGAAGTGCGCGTGGTAATCTTGGGTTGATATAACAGGATTGCTTCGTCGTGGCGCGATGCGCCACTCCTCGCAATGACACAAACAAAGGAGAATGAAACATGAACAGTGAAAAAGAAATTAAGGAAATACTGTTATCTGCGAAGACAGTCGCCGCCGTTGGGTTATCGTCCAACCCAGCAAAGCAAAGTTTCGGCATTGTGCAATATTTGAAAGACCAGGGATACAGGATCATTCCCGTGAATCCCGGCGCGACGGAGATCATGGGAGAGAAGGCATATCCCGACCTGTCTTCGATACCAGATGCTGTCGATGTCGTTCAGGTCTTCCGCAAACCGGAGGATGTGCCGCCAGTGGTAGACGAAGCCATCAAGATTCGCGCAAAGGTTGTGTGGATGCAGGAAGGCATCGTCCATGAGGAAGCCGCACAAAAGGCGCGTGAGGCGGGGTTGAAAGTTGTGATGGACGCGTGCATGCGCGTCGCGCACCGTCATTTGATCGGACCGAAACCGATTAATGTTTAAATTTGCGTAGGGGCGGAGCAATGCTCCGCCCTTACGTTTATTTTTCAAACCTCAGCCGAACCGCGCGCGGATCGCGCCCAAAGGCGAGCCGTTTTGCCCACGTGGTGGGAATTTCACGCAGGTCGCGCGCATCCAAACCGGACCGTGATCTTGTTCTCCAGCCCGACGCGTTCAAGGCGCGTTCGATCTGATCCGCGCCGGAGTCTAATTCGAAACCTGCTGAGGCGAGCGCGTCGGCGTTGAGGTGAAGCGCCATCGTCGCGCACGGGCGCGTCACATCCCAAAGTCGGCTCATCAAACTAGCATCACCGTTCAGCAAACTCTCGATCAAACTTCCCCACGGGAAGTTGATGCTGACGTGAGAAGCCAGTCCGCTCAACTCACGCGGTAAATCCTGTGCGCTGGCAATGACGAACAACGCGTTTGGCAAATTTCGTTGCGAATGGACGCGCAGGTTTTCGCGGCACGAGTCGATGCCGATGAAGAACTTGTGCTTGTGTTGTTCCGCGCTCTTACAGATAAATCTTCCGTCGCCGGTGCCGAGATCGAGCGAGATGTTTTCAAAACCTGCAAGCAGTTGATTCAATTCATTTTCGTTAATTTCACGGGACTGCCTGCCCAGAATTGTTTCCATGGGAAACCTCCATTCTGTCGTTGAGATTCGATTGAGACAGAATGGAATCGGGCGGTCCACGCGCACGATGGATTAACGCAAACAAGCACCTTCGTCAGGTGCCGTCGAGATCGTCAGGTGTAGGTTTTTTACGGTTGTGGGGGAACGCGAAGCAAGCCCAGTGGGCTATGCACAGACTGCATCTCGGTTCCGAGATAACTTAACAGGGTGGTCGGGTGAAGTTCCTGTTCATGCCCAGCATTCTAGCACCAAAACAGCGGCTGGAGATTAGAGATTGATTTGCGAATCAAGAGGTCATGACGCGGATCGTCATCAAGATGGTGAGGTCCGCCGCCATATGACCCAGCACCGGCGCGAGCAAGCCGCCGTCCGCGCGGACGATCTGCCTCCAAAACCAGCCAGCCAGCGCGAGCACAATGAAAGCAAAAAGGATCGAGCCAGATCGAACCCTGCCGATCAATATCAAGGCATGGAAACCCGAATATAAAAGATCCGACATGTGGAAGTTACTCGACGGACTTCCCAGAAATCCGCGCCAGAAATATTCTTCGATGAACGGGTTGACCAGCGCGAAATAAGCGATGAACGGAATCCACGTTCGAGAATTCAAGCCTAGTGCTTCAACCTGCGCGGGCAGGTCACTCGCAACCCCGAAAATATCCCACAGAAAAAATAACGCGATGCCATTGCTGCCGCAGAGCAAAACGCTCGACACGATCCATTTTTTGTTCGAGTTTTTGAAAAGAACGGAGATCGGCGTGGTGGGCTGAGCGATGAGAAGCGAACCGAGAATCGCCGCGTGGAATCCAAGCAGCGCCGCCCACCCGTTGTGAAAAACAAATAAGCCGAGTGCAACCGAGAGATACGCCAGCGCCGGCGCGATCCATTTCATGAAACCTGTGTGATGATCGTCCCTTTCGCGCCAGCGGAGATCAAGGCGGATGAGACCTCGTGAGCATTTTCCGCCTCGGCAAGCGCGATCATGTTCCCGCCGCGTCCTCCGCCGCTTAGTTTTGCTCCAGTTGCCCCAGAATTTCGCGCCGCCTCGACGAGACGGTCCAATTCCGGTGAAGAGACTGTCATCTCTTGGAGAAGTTCATGATTTCGATCCATTAATCCGCCCAATTCTTTCCACTTTCCACTTTCGATTTTTTCTCTTGCACTTCTCGCAATTTCACCCACCTTATCGAACACACTGTCCCATCTCGGTTTATCCGCTTCCCAAAGTTTCCTCACATCCGCCACGGATTCCTTTGTCGGCGCCGCGATGCCTGTGTCACCGATGACGATGGTGAACGGCGCGCCGACTTTGAAGGTTTCGATGGTGTTGACTCTACCCTCACCCGTAACCCCTCTCCCTGAGGGAGAGGGGAATGCTTTCACAAAATAAACCGGCTTGGCATAGGTGACAACTGTATTGTCGATCCCCGAAGGTGTGCCGTGATGAAGTTTCTCGATGTCGTACGCGAAAGCGTTGATCTCTTCGTCGGTCATGGGATGGAGGAGGAAAGTGGAAAGAGCGCGGAGGAGGGCAACCGTCACTGCCGCGCCGGAGCCGAGGCCCGAAGCAACGGGGATTGATGAATGGATTTTTACTTGGAGATTCGGGAATTTCTCCTCACCCCTAACCCCTCTCCCAAAGGGAGAGGGGGATTGGCGCGAGAGGAAGAGAAAATTATGGATGACTGAAGCAATTGGATGGTCGGAGGGAAGCGTGTTCAGTTCGGCGCGGAGGTTTACGTCCGGGGCGTGGATCCAAATCCCCGGCGAATCCGATTCGAGAATCTCCACATCCGCATGGACTTGTGTGACCGGCACCGCCAGCGCGGGGCGTCCGTACACGACGGCGTGTTCGCCAAATAAAATGATCTTGCCGGGAGCGGAGGCTATGGTCATATTTCGTGGGGCGGATTGGCAATCCGCCTTACGAGAAGTAGAAAATTACCAGCACAGTGAGCATCCACAACGCGACCGTGACCTGCAACGGGCGGTCTTTGAGCGCGACCTCGTCCGGCGCGCCTGCCGCGTGACCGGTTTGGATCAACTGCAAATAACGGAAGATGCCGTAGACCACAAAAGGAATCGTCAACATCATGCTGTGATTCGCCGGCAGATTTTCCGCGAAGAATGTGTACAGCGAATACGTGACGATGGTCATGCCCGAAACGATGGTGATGTATTGATCGAGGAGCGGCAAAGTGTAGCCGTCCAACACTTTGCGATGCGACCCTGCGCCCTCGTCGAGCAGACTCAACTCAGCGCGGCGCTTGCCGAAGCCGATGTAGAGCGAGAACAATGTGGTGATGACGTACAGCCACGGGGAGAACCGCTCGACGGTGATCAGCGTCACACCCGAGCCCACGCGCAAGACGAAGCCCGACGATACGAACAGCACATCGAGGATCGGCACATGTTTGAGCCAGCGCGAATAAATGAAATTGATGACGAGATACGCGGCGAGATAGATCGAAAATAATGGCGCGAGCAGGTAACCGAGCGGCAATGCGATCACGATCAGCGCGAACGCCGCGCCCCACGCCACGTTGACGGGCAGTTTTCCCGATGCGATGGGACGATGTTTTTTCTCAGGGTGTTTTCGATCCGCTTCCACATCGGCAATGTCGTTGATGAGGTAAACCGCGCTGGAGATTAAACAGAACAAAAAGAATCCCGCGAGCGTTCGCAAAAACGGTTCGTACAGGAACAGTTGCTTGTCGAAAATGAGCGCGAAAAAGACGAACCCGTTCTTCGTCCACTGGCGCAGGCGCATGGTCTTGAGCAGAGATTTGAACATGGCGCAATTTTACCTTTTTTAATGGCGGGAAGTAAAATAGCAACATGCCAAAAGTTCGTTTGGATGTACTGCTCGTCGAGCGCGGACTCGCCGAATCGCGCGCCAAAGCGCAAGCCATGATCATGGCGGGGCAAGTCCGCGTGGCGGATCAGGTCACGTTGAAGCCTGCCACGCCAGTGGAGGGTGACGCCACCGTGACAGTGGATTCTGGTCCGCGCTTCGTCTCCCGCGGCGGCGAAAAACTGGACGCGGCGCTCGAAGCGTTCAAGATTGATGTCACTGGTTTGGTCTGCGCCGATGTCGGCGCGTCGACGGGTGGATTCACCGATTGCCTGCTCCAGCGCGGCGCGGCGAAAGTCTATGCCATTGACGTGGGCAAGGGCATCCTGCACTGGAAACTCCGCAACGACCCGCGCGTCGTCGTGATGGAGGAAACCAACGCGCGGTTTGTAGAGTCATTGCCCGAACCAATTGATTTGGTAACGATTGATGCATCGTTTATTTCGTTGAAGATTCTTCTACCTGTCGTGAAAAAATGGTTTGCCGTCTTTCCTCTTTCCTCTTTCATTGAGGAGGGAAAGAAGAAAGACGAAAAAAACCACATCGTTGCGCTCATTAAGCCCCAGTTCGAAGCCGGTAAAAAGGATGTCTCCCGCGGTGACGGCGTGATCCGCGACCCGGAGATTCACAAGCAGGTGCTACTCGATGTGCTAACCTTCGCCCAAAACGAAGGCTTCGGCGTTCGCGGACTGGTGAAGAGTCCGCTGTTGGGACCGAAAGGCAATGTAGAGTTTTTGGCGTGGATGGATCAGGCTCCAAGTTCAGAGAGAAGCGATCTGGATAGTTTGATAAGAAAATTGGGTATATAATCCAAGCATGGTTTTACCAGTCACCATCGAATCCAGCGCCAAGCGACTCTTCCCAAACCTATCTCCTGAACAGGCAATTGTGGAATTGCTCCTCGAACGCGCCCAGCGCAATTTGATCAAATATCAGGCGATGGCGCGCGACTTCGAAAAGAAATACGAACGCGACTTCGAAACTTTCCGCAAGAAAATTGTTGCTTCAAAGCCAAAATCGGAAGCGGAGCAGGATTACTTCGATTGGGAACTTGCGGTGACAGGCATCGCGGACATGAAAGCCGAGATCAAGCGGCTTAAGGCATTGCAGAAAAAGTCATGAAAGCGGAGGATTTGCCCGCCACTGTAGGGATGGAACTCGAGCGGCGCAAGTACTTCGTCCGCATGGATGTGCTCGACCAGACGTTGAGTCTCGTAAAGATTCGCCTGTATATTTCCCCCGACCTCTTTGTACAAATCTATCGAAACGACAGTTATCAAACTACAAACCTTGCCTTGATTCACAACGGTCAACGCTTATATGCGCGGGACGAACTCGATGGTCACTGGCACAGGCACACTCATAGGAAACCTGAAGAACACGATACGAGCAAAGAGGGAAGAAAACCTGTCGAAGTAAGCGAATTTCTGGATGAAGTTGAGCAAGAGCTCGCCGCGCTTGGTTTGCCGTAAGGGCAACGCCGAATTCTTGGCGTGGATGGATTTGTCTGCTGAGGGTGGTGACATCCAGCAACTGATCGAAGGCGTTTTTGCGGGTTGAAATTCTATTTTTCCGAAGTAAAATAAGCAAACAATCGCGTCGGTCATAGATAAGGAGGATTCCATGGCTCAATTTCAAGTCCAAGACGATGACGAGGTCATCCTCGTCGAGTTCGCGCCCGTAGCAGGCGTAAGAGCAGTAAGCCGCCCCACCAGCCCGGCGGATATGGCGGAAAAATCAAAAGCGGCAATTGATGATGCCTTGAAGAAAATGCGCGGGATGGCGAAAAAGACGGTGAAAGCCATTCGCGAGATTCCCGCAACGGAAAGACCGAACACCATCTCAGTTTCGTTCGGCTTGAAACTGAGCGCCGAAGGCGGAGCAGTCTTGGCAAAGGCAGGGTTGGAAGCGGGGATCAACGTCACAATGACTTGGACGCGCGCGATTCCAGCCCCAGCAAAATCCAAACGCAAATGACCCAGAACGTTCGCCTGCAAAACCTGCGCGACTTCACCGTGCAGATCCGCAATGCCAAGGATGAAATCGTTGGCACAGGAATTGCCGTCTCAACCGACGGAAAGATCGTGACCTGCGCGCATGTGGTCGAAGCGGCGGGAGTTGATCCTAAAAATGCAAATGGCGCGCAAGTGGGCGTGTATTTCCCACAGGCACGCGTAGGGGAGGAAGAATTACGTTACGCCATCGTTTCAAAGTATTTCGATGATTTCGAGGACGATATTGTCCTTCTCCAGTTAACGGAGGGGATGCCATCTCTCATATCGGAAGAAGCGGCAGTAATTGGAAGCACTGGAGAACTGCGTAATCGAGAATTTGAAAGTTTTGGTTATCGTTCTTTCGGGCAACATTCTATTGGTGAAGATATTGAAGGCGCCCCCGCATATGGAAAAATAATAGGGGAAGTGAAACTGAAGAGGGGAAAAAATTACGCCAAAGAACCATTATTACTTGAGTCAAATCAACTTAATGCTGGCATGAGTGGCGCGCCTGTGCTGGATGTGGAAGATAATTTAGTGGTTGGAATAGTATCGCACGTATATGATCCAGACTCAACAGGAAGAGACCGAGACACGGCTTTTGGCGTTGATGCTCGTGTATTACCTTTACCGCCGTTCGATTTACCATTTCGAAAAACGCCTCTGCCGAAGCTTCCTGCTCCTTCACCTAGAACAGATGAAGAAACACAAAAACAAGTTATTCAAGTTGCAGAATCTAACACTGAAAAGCGAAGTGTTGACGAAAAACATTTTTGGAAAAACGCGCCGACAGTGCTGGATGAATGGACAGGGCGTGAGGAACTTCTTCAGAAAATCACCGACGATTGGAACAACCCAGATAAACACATTGTCGGCTTGATTGGTTTTGGTGGCGAAGGAAAATCAAGCCTTGCTAGAAAATGGGTGGATTTGCTTCTCATCGACTCATCTCAACCTCAACCAAGCGGAGTTTTTTGGTGGGGGTTTTATGAAAGTCGCAGTGTGGACGAATTTTTCGAAGCCGCGCTCAAGTACTTTGGCGTTGACGCCAGCCGATACCAATCATCAAGTCAACGCGCTGAAATACTAGGTGTTCTACTTAAAACAGGTCGTTTTTTATTCATTTTGGATGGATTAGAGGTTCTTCAATACGAGAAGGGCAAAGATTACGGCTCGTTACAAAATAAGGACCTAAGAAGACTCATTACTTACTTCGGAAATCCTGAAAATGAATCTTTTTGTCTCATCACCAGTCGCACACCATTGGTTGATCTGCTCGGATACACGAGTTATTCACCAAGACCTGTTGATCATTTATCAATCGACGATGGTCGAGCTCTTCTCCGAAAATTGAGCGTAAATGGTTCAGATGAACAATTAAACCAATTAGTAAAAGATTGGGATGGTCACGCTCTCACTCTAAGTCTCTTGGCAGGCTTGCTCGTTGACCAATTCGGTGGAGATATTCAACATATTCCTGACCTACCTGCACCAACCGCAGATGAGCCGCGTTACGAGCGTGTACAGCGCGTTCTCAGACGGTATGATGAAAATCTAGGTGAAGCCGAACATGCCTTCTTGAAATTGTTCTCCGTGTTTCGATTGCCAGTTGACGAAAAATCGTTCTCGAAAGTTTTTAGGAAGAAATGGGGAGAGAATGCAATTAACGAACCGCTGGTGAGTTTATCTGAACCGGAGTTTTACCGACTTATCGGGCGTTTGGTTGACCGCCGTATTATTCGCGGCGAGTTTGTAAAAGACAGTTTTATATTTACTGCTCACCCCCTCATTCGCAACCACTACTTTGCCCTCTTCATCAAAGGCGATCCCAATCAAGGTAAAGTCGCACATTCACAAATCAAAGACTACTACCTCTCGATCGCAGGCGACACACCCCAATTTCCCACCCTCGACGACCTCAAGCCGCTCATCGAAGTGGTGCATCATGCTTGTCGGGGAGAAGCATATGATGAGGCGTTCAATGGTGTTTACTGGGAAAGGATTCGGCAAAGTAACCGCGCTGTTATTGTTCACCAGTTAGGAGCATACAATACAAATCTCTCGATTTTGCAGGAATTTTTCCCAAACGGCGATACGACCAAAGAACCACAAATTCCAAACGTTGGCGATAAACGCTGGATTCTCAGCGCAATTGGACTATGCCTCATGATGGGTCTGGGACGTCTGCGCGAGGCAGCGTCGTTCTTCGTGCGAATTATTACCGATGATATAAAAGATGAGCGTTGGGTTCACGCTTCTCAACTTAATCTAAATTTAGCTGAGTTGTACATCTTGCTTGGCGCACTGAAGCAAAGCCGCGAGTGTGCCGAGCAGGCACTCATCCTCGCCCGACGAGCGGGGAGGAAAGAAGAGGAATGTTATTCATTAGCATATCAGGCAGAAACTAAACATTTTCTTGGGGATTTGAAAACCGCTGGTGAAGTCTATGCCCAAGCCGAAAAATTGGAGCAAGAAATTAGCTCGACAAAGCATTTTTTGTATAGTCGCCGAGGTATTGCTCATGCCGATCACCTAAGCCGTACAAATCAACAAGATTACGCCCGCCGCGTGACCGAAGCCAACCTACAAATTTGCGAAATAAGTCATTGGGCAGATGACACAAGCTGTTGCCACCGCGTTCTCGGTGATTTGGATACTGCTATCGGAAACCATACTTCTGCTCGTAAGAGTTATGAGGTCGCCCTCAAAATTGCAAGAAATATTCAGCGTCGAGATGTTCTCATCAAAGCCCTTTTAGCGCGAGGGGGATTTTTCGCAAAACAAATGAATGACGCTAACGCCTCATTTAGCGATCTCAACGAAGCCCTTGGTTATTGTATCGAGAGTAGCTATCGCATTTATGAGGCAGATGTGCGCGTTGCACTGGGTTGGGCATATCTGGCACATGGTGAAAAAGAAAAAGCGAAGCAATCCGCCGAGCGCGCCCTGCAAATGAGCAACGAGATGGGCTATCACTGGGGGAAGGTGGATGCGGAGGAAGTCTTAGAGAGAATAGAGAGTAGTGAGCAGGCGAGCGAGAACAAGAAAACGAAACGAACTACAAAGACTGCAAAGCAAACAAAGAAAAAGTCTTCGCGCTCCTAACCCCCACCCGTCCTCCCCCAAATCCTTTGGATTTGGGGGAGGTGCCCGAGCGTAGCGAGTGGCGGAGGGGGTGAAAAATAAGTTATACTCCCTCCGCCTATGACCGACCACATCCGCAATTTCTGCATCATCGCCCATGTAGACCATGGCAAGTCCACGCTTGCCGACCGCCTGTTGCAGCTCACAGGCACGATCTCTGAACGCGACATGTCCGAGCAAATGCTCGATACGATGGACCTCGAACGCGAAAAAGGCGTCACGATCAAAGCCTCCGCGGTGCGCATGTATTACACCGCGAAAGACAATCAGAAATATGAAATCAATTTGATTGATACGCCAGGTCACGTGGACTTTGGTTATGAAGTCAGCCGCGCGCTCAAGGCGTGCGAAGGCGCGGTGCTCGTCGTGGATGCCACGCAGGGCATTGAAGCGCAGACTCTGGCGAATCTCTATCAGGCGCTGGATGCCGATCTCACGCTCATCCCCGTCATCAACAAAATTGACCTGCCCTCCGCACGTCCCGACGAAGTGGCTGAAGATGTGGGGAGCCTGCTCGGGGTCCAGCCTGAATCGGTCCTGCGCGTCTCGGCAAAAGAAGGCATCAATGTAGATCAGATCCTCGAGGCGATTGTGACGCGCGTCCCGCCGCCGAAAGATTTGGATGACGCGCCGCTGCGCGCGCTCGTCTTCGATTCGCATTACGATTCGTACAAGGGCGTCATCGCCTACATTCGCGTGGTCGAAGGCTCGTTCAAATCCAACGATATGTTGCGGATGTTTTCGACGCGCGAAGATATGCGCCCCGTTGAAATCGGAATCTTCGCGCCGAGCATGACGCCTGTGGACTCGTTGGGATCAGGCGAAGTGGGCTACATCGCGACGGGATTCAAGACCGTGCATGAGTGCCGCGTGGGAGATACGATCACGCGCGCCTCTCAACCTGCTTCAGACCCTTTGCCCGGGTACCTCACCCCCAAGCCGATGGTCTTCGCGGGGATTTACCCCGTGGAGGCAGACGATTATCCCGAACTGCGCGACTCACTCGAAAAACTGCAACTCAACGACGCGTCACTCACATATCAACCTAAAACTTCGCAAGCGCTGGGATTCGGATTCCGCGCGGGCTTTCTCGGCCTCTTTCACATGGAGATCATTCAGGAACGCATCGAACGCGAATATGATCTGGATGTGTTGTTCACCGCGCCGTCGGTGGAATATCAAGTTTTGATGATCGACAATGAGATCATTCCTGTCGATTCACCTGCCGAATTGCCCGATGAATCGAAGATCGTCGAAGTCCGTGAGCCGTGGATGACCATCGAGATCATCACACCGACCGATTACTACGGCGCGATCATGGAGATCGTCACGAAGCGCCGCGGCATCTTCAAACAGCAGGAATACCCCGCACCGCATCGCGTGCAACTCGATTTTGAAATTCCGCTCTCTGAAATTATCGTGGATTTCTTCGACGATTTGAAATCACGCACCAAAGGCTACGCCTCGCTCGATTATCAATTCCTTGAATACCGCCCTGACGAATTGCAGAAACTGGAGATCCTCGTCAACGGCGAACCCGTGGATGCGCTCGCGACCATCGTCCACAAGAAGGACGCGTATCACAAAGGTCAACGGCTCATCACCAAATTGAAAGAGTTGATTCCCCGTCAACTATTCGATGTCGCGGTGCAAGCCTCCGCGGGTGGAAGAATCATCTCGCGCGCCAACGTCAAAGCCACGCGCAAGGATGTGCTCGCCAAATGCTACGGCGGCGACATCACGCGCAAAAAGAAACTGCTCGAGAAACAGAAGAAGGGCAAGAAGCGTTTGAAGATGGTCGGGAATGTGGAAATTCCACAAGACGCGTTCATGGCGGTGTTGAAATTGAATGAGGAATGATGAATACAGGTAGACACGGAAACACGTACACAGGGAAACAAGTGGTCAAGTCACGTGTTTACCTGTCTACATGTCTACTTGTATACTTATCCCTCGAGGAACAAACATGAAGGATATCAAACGCTGGTTACCAGGAGCAATTATTAGCGTCGGCTTGATCGCCGCGATCCTGTATTTCGTTGACGTGGGCAAAATGGTGGATGCGATCCGCAACGCGAATTACGTGTACCTCGGAATCGCATTGGTGATCGGTTTTGGCTGGATCGCGGTACGCGCCATCGTGTGGAGAACTCTCCTCCGCGACCGCGCCTCCTACAGCGACGTGTTCTGGACGGTCGGCGAAGGGTATCTGCTCAACAACTTCCTGCCATTCCGCCTCGGCGAGATCGGGCGCGCGTTCCTGCTCAGCCGAAAATCATCGTTGACCTTCATGGAAATTCTGCCGACCATCGTCATCGAACGCACTATGGACTTGATCTACACCGCCATTATTTTTGTTTCGGTGATTCCATTCGTCGTCGGCGCGGAGGGCAGTGAGCGCGGCGGCATCGTTGTCGGTTCGGTGGTACTGGCAGGCTTCGTTCTGCTGTACATTCTGGCGCGCAACAATAAATGGGCGCTCGATATTTTCCACAAACTCACGGCGCGCGTTCCGCGCCTGCAAAAACTCGGCGGCAGTTTCCTCGAATCGTTTTTCTCCGGCTTGAGCGTGCTCACCGATGGCTGGCTCTTCGTCAAATTTATATTTTGGATGACCTTGAACTGGACGATCGCCGTTGTCGCTTATTACTTCATCATTCGCGCGTTCTTTCCGCAGGCAAATATGATCTGGGCAATGTTCGGTCTGGGCATGGCGGCGTTCGGCGGAGCCATCCCCTCCGCGCCCGGTGCGTTGGGAACCTTCGAAGGCGCGATCGTGTTCGCCCTCACCCGTTTCGTCCCCGACGAATCGACTGCGCTCGCCGCCGCATTAGCCATGCGTTTTTATAATTACATCAACAGCATCGTGGTCGGCGCGATTGGTCTATCGCGCGAAGGGCAGACCCTTTCCGGCGTGTACCAGCAACTGATGAATCTACGCACCAAACAAACAACGGAGCAGACCGAGTAATCCATGTTCCCTCTGTACGACACTGCGCGTTCGCATAAATTTCCTGTGATCAACATCTTGTTGATCGGCATCAACGCGCTTGCGTTTTACGGCGAGATCGGCATGGAACCTGCTGAACTCGAAAACTTTATCTTTGCGAACGGCTTGATTCCCGCGCAATTCCTCGCGGACATGAACGGCGAATGGATGACGATCCTCTCGTCCATGTTCCTGCACGGCGGCTGGTTCCACATCCTCAGCAACATGTGGGTGCTGTTCATCTTTGGCGATAACATCGAGTCGCGCATGGGCGGGATTCGCTACCTCGTTTTTTATCTGCTGAGCGGAGTTGCGGCGGCGCTGTTGCAAACGTACATCCTCCCGTCCAGCACCGTTCCGATGATCGGCGCCAGCGGCGCGGTGGCGGGCGTGCTCGGCGCGTACCTCATCATGTTCCCGAACTCGCGCATCGCGAGTCTCGTGCCCATTTTTTTCATTTTTACACTGGTCGAGATCCCCGCCTTCATCTTCCTCGTGTTCTGGTTCATCTCCCAGTTATATTCGGGACTGTTCGCGTTGCAAGGCAGTGCGGGCGGCGTGGCATGGTGGGCGCACATCGGCGGTTTTGTGTTCGGCATTCTCATCGCCTCGTTTTTCAGGCGAAGATAATCCGTCATTGCGAGGAGCCCGAAGGGCGACGAAGCAATCTCCTCATCGCGTTGGGGATTGCTTCTCGAAGACTCGCAATGACGAGCATTGTAGGAGACAAATGACTCGTCACTATTTGATCACAGGCGGCGCGGGATTCATCGGTTCGAACTACACCTTTCGGCTGATTCAACGTGGAGAGAAAGTTACCATCTTCGACAATCTCTCGCGGGCGGGCGCGCCGCGCAACGTCGCGTGGCTGAAGGACCAGTTCGGCGAAAACGGATTCAACCTCATCGTCGGAGATTTACGAAGCGCAGACTTGCTTGCCGAGTCCGCCAAAGACGCGGATGTCATCGTTCATCTCGCGGGACAAGTCGCAGTGACCACCTCCGTGACAAATCCGCGCGAGGATTTCGAATCCAACGCGCTCGGCACATTCAACGCGCTCGAAGCCGCGCGCCTCTCGAAGCGCGACCCGATCTTTTTGTATGCCTCCACCAACAAGGTCTACGGCGGCATGGACGATGTGGAATTAAAAGAAGACGACTCGCGCTGGTTGTACAAAGATTTCGAGCACGGCTGTTCCGAATCACAGCCCCTCGATTTTCATTCGCCGTACGGCGTGAGCAAAGGCTCGGGCGACCAATACGTGCGCGATTATGCTCGCATTTTTGGATTGCGGTCTGTCGTCTTCCGTCAGTCTTGCATTTACGGTCCGCGCCAATTCGGCATCGAAGACCAGGGCTGGCTCGCATGGATGATGATCGCGGCGGTGACGAGACGCAGAATCACCATCTATGGCGACGGCAAACAAGTGCGCGATGTGTTGCACGTCAACGACCTGCTTGACGCGTACGATGCCGCCATCGAAAAGATCGATACTGCCAAAGGACAAATTTACAACGTCGGCGGCGGCAAACGCAACGTGATGGCGATCTGGGCGGAGTTCGGTCCCATTCTGGAACGATTGCTTGGCAAAAAAATTGACGTGGCGCGCGAAGATTGGCGTCCCGGCGACCAGCGCGTCTTTTACGCGGACATCCGCAAAGCACAGCGCGAACTGGGCTGGTCGCCGAAGATCGACCTCGAAGAGGGTCTCGACCTGATGTTCGAGTGGGTGCAGGCGAACAAAGATTTGTTCTAACGAATGAAGTTATAATCCCGCCGCGAGCACCTATCGTGAACATCCTGTCTCAATTCACCGCGCGGCGTTATTCGACCCGGGGACTGTGGTCGTTATTCCTCATCTGTGCCTTTCCTCTTCACGTGTGGACCATCCTCCTGTTCCTGCGCGATGTTTCGTGGCTTTCCGAGCGCACGAATCTCTGGGACGCAATCGGCGTCGGCGCGTATGGACTGCTCTACGCCTTCGTGGAAAGTCTGCTGGCTTTTGGAGTGGTCGCTTTGCTCGGGTTATTCCTCACTCCCAGGCAGTGGTCGGTTGAAAAAAGAATTTCCTTCCTGAGCCTGCTTGTATTGATACTCGCCGTGTGGGGCATGATCGCGCAATTGCTTTTCCTGTGGAAGGTCTTCCCTCCCGATTGGGTCGTACAACTGTTGATTCGCTGGGGCCGCCCGTTGCTGGGCTTGTACTTGATCAGCCTGTTTTTCGTCGTTCCATCGGTGGTTTTGCCAGTTTACTTTTTCCTTCGATCCGACCGCATGACGCGCGCCATTCAGGAATTCGGCGAGCGCTTGTCTCCCCTGATGTCCGCTTATCTCTTTCTCGATCTGGCTGGCTTGATCGTTGTCATCCTTCGTAATGTGGCAATGTGAGTCATGAAAAAACAAATCAGCCGACGCGACTTTCTCAAACTGGCTGGCGCAATCCCGGCCGGGCTGGCGGCTTCGCGTTTGTCGAGGGCATTTCAGGCAGGCGGGCAAAATGTGATCATCGTCGTCTTCGACGCGTTTTCCGCGTACAACATTTCACTGCACGGGTACGCGCGCCATACCACGCCCAACCTTGCGCGGCTGGCTCAAAAGGCAATCGTCTATCACAACCACTACGCGGGCGGGAATTTCACGACCCCCGGTACCGCTTCGCTTCTGACGGGCGTCCTGCCATGGACCCACCGCGCCTTTCAGCCGAAGGGGAAAGTGACCGATCCATTCATCTCGCAAAATATTTTCAGCGCGTTCCCGAATCACTATCGGATCGCCTACACCCACAACGGATGGGCAAACATCCTCTTGAACCAGTTCCGCGGTCACATCAACGAATTGATCCAGAGGGAGAAACTCCTGTTGAGCGGGTTCGATTCGATCATTCCATCCGCGTTCCGGGAAGACGAGGATATCGCCTCCGTCAGTTGGGTACGCGCCATGAAGGTACGCGAGGAAGGGTATGCCTACTCGCTTTTTCTCTCGCACCTCATCGAGGATCTGCAGGACCGGCAGATCGAGAATCTGAAACCGATCTACCCGCGCGGGCTTCCCACCTCGGGCGCCGATAACGGATTCCTACTGGAATCAGCCGTCGATCACGTGATGAACCGCCTGAGAGAGATTCCCCAGCCGTTCATGGGATACTTCCACTTTCTCCCGCCTCACGATCCGTACCGTACGCACCGCGAATTTGTCGATGCATTTCGCGAGGACGGTTTCACGCCCGTCGAAAAACCGGTGGACCTCTTCGCCAAGCGCGTCTTCAAGAACCTGCCGGGGAAACGCCGCGAATACGATGAATTCATCCTGTATTGCGACCGTGAATTCCAACGGCTTTATGATTTTCTCGAATCTTCCGGCTTGTTGGAAAATACCTGGCTCATTCTGACCTCCGATCACGGCGAACTGAACGAGCGCGGCATCAGCGGTCACAGCACCGACGCGCTGTATGAACCGGTTGTCCGCATCCCATTGATGATCTTCGAGCCGGGCCGCACCACGGGCGTGGATATTCACGAACACACCAGCGCGATCGACGTACTGCCGACCCTCGCGCACCTGACCGGACAGAAGATTCCGGAGTGGGTCGAGGGTGCTATCCTGCCTCCGTTCCGCGCGGACGATCGGGCACGCGATATTTACGTCCTGCGGGCGAACAACAACGCGCAATACGCTCCGCTCACTGTCGCCTCGACAACGCTCGTCCGTGAAAACTTTAAACTCCATTATTATTTTGGTTATCCCGTGGTGCCGCAGGAGGGACTGATCAAACTGTTCGACGTCGCGGCAGACCCCGAAGAAATGAACGACTTGAGCCTGTCCAGGAAGGGGATTGCCGACGACCTGCTCCGCGAACTCAAGGCAACGTTGGCGCAGGTGGACGAACCGTACAAGTAATTTCCGTCATGAAGCGATACATCAACCGGCGCGAATTTCTCAAACTGGCTGGCGCAGTGCCGTTGGGCTACGCAACCACACGGCTGGCAAAGCCGTTCGCGAATGCATTGCAGGGGAACAGGCAAAACATCCTCATCATCGTCTTCGATGCGCTCTCCGCGCATGACATCTCGATCCACGGATACGAACGTGAAACGACCCCGAACATCTCGCGACTCTCCTCGCGCGCCGTTCGATATCACAATCACTTCGCGGGTGGGAATTACACCACGCCCGGCACCGCCTCGCTCCTGACGGGCGTCCTGCCGTGGACCCATCGGGCGATCAACCTCAACGCGAAAGTGATCGAGCCGTTCGCCGCCCAAAACATCTTCGGCGCGTTCCCGAATCACCATCGCATCGCCTACACCCACAACGGATTCGCGAACTCGCTCCTCAAACAGTTCGCGCGAGAGATTGACGAGTTGATCCCGCGGGAATCGCTGTTCCTCGAATCCTACGACGCGCTGATCTCCTCCTTGTTCAAGAACGATGAGGACATCGCTTCGATCAGTTGGATTCGCAACATGAAAGTCAACGATGAGGGGTTTGCATATTCCTTATTTCTCTCGCACCTCTATGAAACCTTGCAGGCTCGAAAAATCGAAAACCTCAAACCGCGCTTTCCGCGCGGCATCCCTGCTACCAGTCAGGTCAACCCGTACGTGCTCGAAACAGCCATCGACGCGGTCAAGAACCGCCTTGCCGACATCCCCCAGCCTTTTCTCGGGTACTTCCACTTCATGCCGCCGCATCATCCGTATCGGACGACGGTCGAGTTCTTCGACGCGTTCAAGGGGGACGGCTATCCGTTCATCGAAAAGCCGCCGGAGATCCTTGCGCGCAAGCTCATTTCACAACCGTCACTCGAACGGATGCGCACGGAGTATGACGAATTCATCTTGTACTGCGACCGGGAATTTGCAAGGCTCTATGACGCGCTGGAAACTTCGGGCGCGCTGGAGGATACGTGGTTGATCCTGACATCCGATCACGGTGAGATGTTCGAGCGCGGCATCTTCGGTCACGGCTCGAAGGTTTTATATCAACCGGTGATTCGCATCCCGCTTTTGATCTTCGAACCCGGTCGAACCGAGGGCATGGATGTATTTGAACCAACCAGCGCAGTGGATGTATTGCCAACGCTCACACACGTGACCGGACAAGAACCTCCCGCGTGGAGCGAGGGACGCGTCCTTCCGCCGTTTATGCCTGATTCACCCAACCGCGGTGTTTTCGCCATCCAAGCCATTGACAGCGACCCGAACGCGCCGCTTACACAAGCCTCCATTTCATTGGTGAGGGAAAATTTCAAACTACATTACTACTTCGGCTACGATGAAAACAACCGGGAAGATATTGTTAAACTCTTCGATATTGAATCAGACCCTGAAGAGTTGAGTGATCTGGCTCAAACGAAAAAAGGAATCGCGGATGAACTGCTCAATGAATTGAAAACGGAACTTACGGAAGTGAACGAACGTTATTTATAGTAAGGAACTCAAGCAGAATCGCATGAAAACACATCTTAAGAGTCTTTTCTCAATGGTGCTTTTTCTATCAGGTTGTGCAACTACACCTATATTCACTCCATCCCCAGTGGTCGAAACGACACAAATGCCCGTTGTTGCATCCCCTACTGTTACCACTGCAACGTCTACTTCTGCCGCACTGCCAGATGATCTCGTTGTCGGTTATATCGCAGAAGATGCACTTTGGATTTGGAAACAAGGTAATTCTCAACTGCTATTACAGCAAGAAAATATATACGCTCCCCATCTTTCCGATGACGGCCAATGGATTCTTTTCAAACAGCACCATATGTTTCCTGATGAAAACCCGCCTTTTGAGGAGCTATGGGTTGTACGAACCGATGGAAGCGAATTATATCGCCTTTTGGGACCAGATGATCTGGTTGCAGTAACTGGTGAAAAAAGGGCGCTATATATTTTCGATGCCGATTGGTTGCCTGATAGTCATAGAATACTATTTAACCCAAGTTGCTACCTTGAGATGAAGGTTGACAAAAGTCCATGAGA
>CAZQES010000043.1:0-25032 GCA_964591425.1 uncultured Anaerolinea sp. | reverse complement strand
CTCTTCGAGTTGGTCGTTCACCTCCAAATACGCGCGGACGGTGATGGGTCCCGTGCGAGAACCGACGTCTACCGCGTCGTTGTACTTCACGCCTTGCTCGGTCATCACGCCGTTGGGCGCGAAGCGCGCGAACACATCCGCCACCGATTCGGCGAGTTCGCCGTCCACAGTCATCGAGACTTCAAGCCAGTTCATTTTCTGTCTGCTTTGTAAAAACGGACTTGCGCCTTCTCCAACGTGACCAGACCTGCCTGAAGATGCGTGTCAATCGCTTCGAGGAAATTTTCAAGTTTCTCTCTGGTGTCTACAATCTCAACGACCATCGGCATATCCTCTGAGAGTTGTTCGATCTTGAACGTGTGAATGACGCGCGTATTTGCGCCGAAGCCCATCACGCCGCGCAGAACCGTCGCGCCCGCGAGCCCTTGTTCGCGCGCCTTCAACACCAGCCATTCGTACAACGGCTTGCCTTCGTGCTTGTCCGATTCACCGATGAAAATGCGGAGCAGATAACCTTCTTCCGGGAGATGCATGATTACCTCCAGATCAAATACGAGATGGTTCGCCCAAGCCAGACAGCGAGCAAGCCAAGAAATACGTTTAAGCCAATGTTCGCAAACGCGTTTAGCATCTCGCCGTCTCGGGCAAGGTTGAGCGTCTCGTTTCCAAACGAGGAAAAAGTAGTGAACCCGCCCAAAATTCCGATGAATACGAACGCGCGCGCTTCGCTGGAAAAGGCGCCGCGATTTTCCGCCAGTTGTGACAGAAATCCGATCACAAAACACCCGATCACATTGACCGCCAGCGTGCCGTATGGAAAGAGGCTTTTGGTCGATTGTTGCACATACCCGCCGAGCAGGTAACGTGCAACAGAGCCGATGAAACCGCCGATGCCCACCAGCAAAACCTGGTTCATGATGCGCTCCAATTGCTCTTGTGAACGGACCGGATCAATTCCTTCTCGTCGAAGATCATCGGCGGCAGGTCGTTCACGTTGAAATATTTCATTTCAGAGACCTCGTCACTTTCGCGGAATTCCCCGCCGACAACCTTGCATAGGTAGATCAACGTCACATGCCGAAAGAGTTTGGAACTATCCGCGAATAACAACTTTTTCACCTGAATCGTCAAACCCGACTCTTCGTAGAATTCACGTATTATTCCTTCTTCGGGTTGCTCCCCAAACTCCAACCCGCCGACGGGAATCCCCCACGCCAATTTTCGATAGGTGTGTTTGAACAAAAGAATCATGCCTTGCTCATCGAACACCAACGCGGCAACCGCCACGCGAAACCGCGGACGCAACATCCGCGCGGCGAATAAATGCACCCACTGCGGGAACAAGCCCCAAATGCGAAGTATAGTTCTCATAGAGGAGGTCACAGCATTATAAAACACAACGAGCGGAGTTTCCTCCGCTCACTGATTACTGCTCACTGATCACTGACTTCATCCCCCCAGCGTTTCATTCAACCAATCCAAAAATCCCTTTTCCTGCGGCTTGACCGTGGTACCCAAACTCTCTGCCAACTTTTCAAATAATTCGCGCTGTTCCTTTGTGAGTTTCGTCGGCACCGCCACATTGACGATCACCAACTGGTCGCCGCGCCCATTCCTACGCACGTACGGAACGCCCTTCCCTCTCAGATGGAATACTTTGCCGGGCTGGGTTCCCGCAGGAATCTTCAACTTCTCATCGCCGTCGATCGTCGGCACGTGGATGTCCGCGCCCAGCACTGCCTGCGCCACATTGATATCGAGATTCAACAAAATGTCGTTCTCGCGCCGTTTGAAGAATTTGTGCGGCTTCACGTCCAGCACAAGATACAAACTACCGTTCGGTCCGCCGTTCTCGCCGGGACCGCCTTCCCCTGATAAGCGGATTTGTGTGCCCACATCCACGCCCGCGGGGATTTGCACCTTCTTCTTCACTTTCTTGCGTTCCAATCCATTGCCGCGACAAGTTTTGCATGGTGATGCAATCGTCTCACCGCGCCCATTACACGTTGGACATGTGGATGCCTGCACCATCTGACCCAAGAAAGTCTGCCGCACCGTTCGCACTTCACCTTGACCGTTACAGGTGGAACACTTCACGGGTGATGTGCCGGGCTCCGCGCCGTTGCCGCCGCAATGCGAGCAAGTTTCTTCGCGCGAAAACTCGATCTCTTTTTCCACACCGAACACAGACTCTTCGAACGTCAACGAGACCTGCATTTGCATATCACGCCCGCGCCGTGGCGACCGACGCGAACGCCCGCCCCCGGTCGAGAAGCCGAATCCGCGGAACAAGTCTTCGAAAATATCGCTGAAGTCCGACGTGTAATCGTGGAAACCGCCTGTGTTGCCAAGCCCCGCCTTGCCAAAACGGTCATAGCGCGCGCGCTTGTCTGAATCCGAAAGCACGCCGTACGCCTCGTTGATCTCTTTGAATTTCTCTTCGGCGTCGGGCTCTTTGTTCACATCGGGATGATACTGACGCGCGAGTTTACGGAACGCGCCTTTGATCTCATCGTCGCTCGCGTTCCGTCCCACGCCCAGAGTTTCGTAATAATCGTTGCTCATAAACATTCTTCGTCATTGCGAGGAGGCGCAGCCGACGAAGCAATCCCCAACACGATGAGGGAGATTGCTTCGCCCTTCGGGCTCGCAATGACGGGCTATTTTACTCCTTGACCTCACCCTCAACCACATCAGGATTCTCGTTGGACGACGAACCCGCTTCACCCCCAGCCGGAGCCTGATTCTGCTCGTAGACGCTGGCTCCGATCTTTTGAATCACCTGCCCTAGCGCGTCCGTGGCAGACCGGATCGCCGCGACATCCTCACCCTCCGCGGCTTTCTTCACCGCGGCGACGTTCGTTTCGATCTCGGTTTTGACATCAGCAGGCACCTTCTCGCCGAATTCGCGCAACGCCTTCTCCGCCGCGTAGACGGTGTTATCCGCGTTGTTGCGCGCTTCGATCAATTCTTTGCGCTTGCGGTCTTCCTCGGCGTGAGCCTCTGCGTCTTTCCGCATCTTTTCAACTTCTGCATCCGAAAGACCCGAAGACGCTGTGATCGTGATGTGTTGTGATCGTCCCGTTGCTTTATCCTGCGCGCTGACCTTGAGGATGCCGTTCGCATCCACATCGAACGTCACTTCGATCTGCGGCACGCCGCGCGGCGCGGGAGGAATCCCATCGAGGATGAACTTGCCCAGCGACTTGTTATCCGCCGCCATAGGACGCTCACCTTGCAAAACATGGATTTCGACTTGCGTCTGGCTGTCAGAAGCGGTGGAAAACACTTGCGATTTACGAGTCGGAATCGTTGTGTTCCGCTCGATCTGTGTTGTGGCGACTCCGCCCAAAGTTTCGATGGCGAGCGAAAGTGGGGTGACATCTAACAACAAAATATCTTTCACATCGCCGCCGAGCACGCCTGCTTGAATCGCCGCGCCGATGGCAACCACCTCGTCGGGATTCACTCCCTTGTGAGGCTCCTTGCCGAAGAACGCACGGACGCGATCCTGCACGGCGGGCATGCGCGTCATGCCGCCCACCATCACCACCTCGTGGATGTCGCCTGCGCTCAATCCCGCGTCGGACAACGCTTGCTTGAGCGGAGCAATCGTCCTGTCGACAAGATCCGCTGTCAGTTGTTCGAGTTTGGCGCGGGTGAGGGTCATCACCAAATGTTTCGGACCCGTCGCGTCCGCCGTCAGATACGGCAGGTTGATCTCGGTCTGCATCGTGGTCGAAAGTTCGATCTTCGCTTTTTCGCTGGCTTCCTTTAATCGTTGCAACGCCTGACGGTCGTTGTGAAGATCAATTCCGCTGTCTTTCTTGAACTGCTCGATGAGGTGATCCATGATGCGGAGGTCAAAATCGTCACCGCCGAGGAAGGTGTCGCCGCTTGTCGCACGGACTTGGAACACGCCATCGCCCACATCGAGGATCGAAATATCGAACGTACCGCCGCCGAGGTCGTAGACGGCGATGATCTCGTTCTTCTTTTTGTCGAGTCCATACGCCAGCGAAGACGCCGTCGGTTCATTGATGATTCGAAGCACTTCGAGACCCGCGATCTTGCCCGCGTCTTTCGTCGCGTTGCGTTGCGCGTCGTTGAAATACGCAGGGACAGTGATCACGGCTTGCGTGATCGTCTCACCGAGATATGCCTCCGCATCGCGTTTGATCTTTGCTAGGATCATCGCCGATACTTCAGGCGGCGAATAATCCTTTTCGCCGAGTTGCACGCGCACATCGCCGTTGTCTGCGGCGTTCACCGCGTAGGGCACGCGCTTCTTTGTGCGTTCCACTTCGGGGTCATCCGACTTGCGCCCCATGAAGCGCTTCACCGAAAAGATCGTGTTCTGCGGATTGGTGATCGCCTGATTGCGCGCCACGCGTCCAACCAGCCGCTCGTTATTTTTGTTCATTGCCACAACCGACGGAACCAGCCGCTCGCCCTCTGCAGAGGGAATCACTACAGGCTCGCCGCCTTGCATCACCGCCGCGACGGAGTTGGTCGTGCCCAAGTCAATACCGATAATTCTTGACATGAAATAAGTTCTCCTATGATTTCGTGTGTCATTGCGAGCCGCCGAAGGCGGCGCGGCAATCTCGTTTTGCATTCCAACAATTGTTTACAGGTTACGCGAGATTACTTCGTCGCTTCGCTCCTCGCAATGACACTTTGTTATTGCGCCACTCTAACCAACGCAGGTCGTATCACGCGCTCTCCGAGCATGTACCCGTTTTGCACCACTTCGATCACGTACCCGCTTTGAAAATCTTCATGATGTTCATGGGAAATCGCTTCGTGGAATTTTGGGTCGAACTCCGCGCCCGCGGCTTCGATCCGTTTGACGCCTTCCGCATCGAGCAGGTTTTGCAATTTGCGCGCGATCAATTCGATCCCGTTCGCCCAGGCATCGTCCGCGGGGCGGTTTTGCAACGCGCGTTCCAGATCGTCGAGCGCGGGCAACACTTTTTTGATGATGTCGCCCTTCATCAAGGTGTACATCATTTCGTTATCACGCTCGACGCGCTTTTTATAATTTTGGAAATCTGCCTGCGCGCGCTGCCAGCCTTCGACGCTTTCCGCCAGTTTGGTTTCGGCGTCTTCGAGCTGACGTTTCAACGCGTCGACATCCACTTGCGGCTGTCCCTCCGCTTCGGGCGTTGCCACCGCCTCCGCGGCAGACTCTTCGATTTTTTCCTCGTGTTTGTGTTTTTTCTTGTCGGTCATGCTTTCACTCTCTTGATTTACATGTCATTGCGAGTCTTCGAGAAGCAATCTCCTCGCTAACAAGGGATCGCCACGCCGGTGGAAGATCACCGAAGGCTCGCAATGACGGAATATTATTCGCCCGCAACGCGGTCATTGACCAGATCGCTCAAGATCCCAGCCACATAACGCACGGTTGGAATCGCCTTCGAATACGACATTCGCATGGGACCCAGCACGCCCAGCGTCCCTGTTGCCATGCCGGGGACGCCGTAACGTGCGATCACCATCGAACACTGGCGCAACTCCTCCCACTCGCCTTCGCCGCCGATCAGCACTTGTAAACCGCCGATGTTGGTGTTGGTTGTGGTACGCGCGAGCAAATCACGTAACGTTGAGCGCTCTTCGAAAATCTTCAATGCGCGGCGCGCTTCATCGGATTCTGCAAATTCAGGTTCGGATAAAACGTTGGTCAATCCGTCGGTGTAAATTTCACCCGAACTGCTTTCAGAGGTCCGGCGGACATCTTGCAGGATGAGGGTGAGAATGTCCTGATCGAGCGGGTCGGCAGGCGATGCAAGGGAGGAAATATTGTCCACGGCGAGACCAGCCAAAAGGGCGTTAAGACGCGTGGCGGTCTGGCTGAGTCGATCCTGAGTCACGGGTTCCGCCAGAGTCAGGATTTGCTGGCTCACTTCGCCTCCCACCAGAACAAGCACCATCAGCACCTGACGACCTTGCGTCGAGATCAATTCGACATGCTTGAAACGCGACCGCTCGGCATGAGGCGCGGTGATCACCGAAACGCCTTGCGATTGATGTGCAAGGATCGACGCGGCAAGCGTCATCCACTGATCCATATCCGCGCGCGATTGGTGGAACTGATGCGAAATGGTGTGTTGCACCGCTTCGGGCAATTCGGCGTTCGGCATCATCTGGCTGACGAAATAACGATAGCCCTCCTCGGTGGGCACGCGTCCCGCAGATGTGTGAGGCTGACGGAGATAGCCCATCTCGGTCAGCGCGGACATTTCGTTACGGATCGTGGCGGGTGAATAATCGAGGTGGTAATGTTCGACCAGCCGCTTCGAGCCGATCGGCTCAGCCGATTCGATGTGATCGCGGATAATTAATAGAAGTAACTTCTTCTGACGTTCGGTAAGTTCGATCATGGGTTGACACAATTAGCACTCTCAATTCGAGAGTGCTACTCTGTGTGGAATAATGATAAACGAGGCAAAAAGGGAAGTCAATAAGAAGTGTATAAGAAAATGCCTGCCGATGGATCAGGCAGACATTTGATAAACCATTTATTCTTTCGGCGCGGGTCGCCAGGCTGGGTCAAAATCGACACCGGGATCGTTCGTCAGGCGCGTTCGATTTCCGCCGGTGACCGAGGAATAATACACGTCACGGTTGAGGCCGTCTGTGCTTTCGAAAATGATCCACAAACCATCCGGCGAGAATTCGACATCTTCGATTGGAGTCGGCAGATCCAGTTTGATCGGCTCTTGGGTATTGCGATCCGCGAACGAGATGCTCATCAACCACGGGGCTGTGGGTCCAAGCAGGCGCTGGTTGAATAAGATCGCTGTGCCATCCGGTGACCAGAAGGGCAGGTAATCCCACAGCGACTGTCCACTGCGCACCAGTTGAACATTGTCCTGACCGGTATCCGTCATTGCCCACACTTGATACGCGCCGAGCCGCATCACCGTGTAGGTGATCATTTTCCCATCGCGCGACCACGATGGTTGGGTGTTTTCGATATCGCTGGTGGAATTCGTCAGGCGAATGACCACACCCGAATCGATGTTCAGAACATAAATTTCTTTGCGACCGTCGCGCAGAGATGCAAAAGCGATCCGCTCCCCATCTGGCGACCAGGCGGGGTCGAAATCGCCGCCGGGGGCATTGCTCAAGGCAGTCAGCCCCGTGCCATCGGCATTGACGATGTACAAACCCGAATTATCGTAAAAGTTTTCGTAAAATTCGCCGCGGGTAGGGCATGGGGAAATGAAGACCAACTGCGCGCCATCCGGCGACCAGGAGGGCTGGCACGCGCCGTTCGCAAGATTGGTGAGAGGTAGATCGTTCGTCCCATCCACATCCACCAGATAAATTTGAGGGACGCCCAATCGATCGGAAGCAAATGCCACCTGCCCAAGGGTGCCTCCCAACGCGGTCGGACCGGTAAGCGGCACCTTTTCCAATGTAGGCGTGTGAGAAGGCAATGGGGTTAAAGTGGGTTTGAGGGTCGGTTTTGCTGTTGCGGTTGCGGCAACGACCGTGGCAGATGCCAACGGACGTTCCGTCGCGACGGCGCTCGGCGTGACATTCGGGGGTTGAGGCGATGCCGGAAAAATGAACGGGATTTGCAAACTCTCCAGTTGATTCATCAACGCTGGGGGAACAAGTTGAGGCGCGAATCGAACCGCTCCGACCGTACCTGCCGCGAGGAGGAGCAGTAACCACAACACCGCGGAAACCAGTCGCTTCGATAAGTTTGCTTTCTTGCGCGGCGGCTTGAAGACCGGCGCTTCCGCCTCGGTGCCTCCCATGAAATCCGACGGGTTGAAATCGGAGCGTGGGGCAGAAGCGGCTTCTTCCAATGACCTTTGCTGTTGCGAATCACCCGATGATTGCGGAGGAGGCGCGATGACATAATCACCGGGCAGGCGCTGGGTTTTCGATTTGGAACCAAGCAAGGCATTCTTGAATTCTTCGGCGTGTTGGAAGCGGTCGGCTGGGTCGATGCCCATCGCTTTTTCGATGGCAGATGCCAATCGCCGCGACACTTTGCCGTTTCGTTTACGCAGTGGCGTGAGTTGGGTATTGTCCATCGCGCGGGCAAGGCCGTCTTCGGGGATGATCCCGCTCAACGCGGCGTACAACGTTGCTCCGAGGGAATAAATGTCTGTGCGCGGATCCGTGCGCGCCGTGCCATATTGTTCCGGCGGGGAATATCCCGGGGTCATCGCGCGCGCGCCGGTCGTGGTTGCCTGGCTTCCATGCAGTACTTTCGCTAAACCGAAATCGACGAGAAAAATATGGCCATCCGGGGTGATCTTGACGTTCCCCGGTTTAATGTCGCGATGCAGGATCGGGGGCTTGCGCGTGTGCAGGTAGGCGAGCGCATCGCACATCGCCGCGCCGAGCAGGATCGCCTCATCTTCGGTGATATTGCCCTGACGTTCCATACGCTGGCGCAGATCTTCCCCCTCGATGTAATCCATCACCAGATACTGTCCCTGATCGCCGATCACAAAGTGGTCCGTTACGCGCGGCAGGTTCGGGTGGCGAAGGTTCGCGAGGATCACTGCCTCGAGGCGGAACTGACGCGCATATTCATCTGTTGTGAACAGATTCTCTTTGACGGCAACATCCACGCCGAGGTTTTCATCGACAGCGCGATATACCGAACCCATACCGCCCTGCCCGAGAATTTCTACAATGCGATATCTTTTGTGCAGTAACGCGCCGCGTTCGAGGGTCATTGAAACGGATACTCTCCCAAAAATTTAATTACTAGATTTGGGATTATATCAAAGCGAAACGCTATATCTTGGGGGCATCAGCCAATTTGATACGAAAAAACAACCATGGAGCGCCGGCAATGATCCAGAAACCGACCAGCAAATAACGGACATAACGCAGGAAATAGGCGATAAAGTCCCCTCCCTGCGGGAAGACCAAGCCCAAACCGCGCCACAGGATGAGGACTCCGATCAAGCCGACGAAGAATCGCAACGCACGCTTCCCGCCCGGACCGTCAGCCTGATAGCCTCCCCTCGACGCGATCCACGCCGCGCCGACCGCAATGCCGAAGAACGTCCCTGCGGAGGTGAAGATATCCTCCAACGAAACCGGAGCCGGCAGTTCGTCGGAGGAGCGAAGCGCATTGGCTTGGAATTCGACCGGGAATGAGTATCCCTCAAGCCGCTGAACACTGACAAATCCGAGCGCAATCATCCCCATCGAAAGGACAAAGGCAAGCAACACTTGTTGCATCAGCGACTTTGTTTTCAACCACACGGTAACTCCATCCCAATACCGCAGGAACGCCCAAAGCAACGCGCAACCGATCAACCAGCCTGCCAGCACATCGTGAAGAAAATGCATACCAAGATACAAGCGTGAAAGTCCGATGAGAAAGACCACAGCCATCGCCGACCCCCACCAGAGATTACCGCGGCCTGCGGCAAGCATGCCCCACACACCAACCGAGTTCTGCGCGTGACCGGAGGGAATTCCAAACGTTGACTCCGAGGAGAGCGCTTGCACTTCACTGCTCACCCAATACGGGCGAGGACCGGCAAACCATAATTTGAAATAATAATTGAGGCTCACGCTGGCGATGAGAGTGAACGCAATACGCAACCCCACGCGCGAATCCACGCTCCAATAGACGAGGGGCAGGACGAGGAAGAAAAAATCCTGCGTGCCGAGAAATGAAAAGAATTGCATCGGCGCTTCGAGCCAGCCACCCAGCGACTGAACGGCGATCACCCAGTTTATGCCGTTTTGAATCAGAATATCCATCTCGTTCTCCTTGATCTATTCGAGTTTTTTCTGTAAAAACCCCTCTGGAGTATTTGACGCTTATCCTCCTTAATTGTACACTACCCCCAATGAAACGACCTTCGGCGCCCCCTCCCGTTCACTGGTGGGATTGGACATCTGTCGTACTTCTCCTTTTGCTCCTGCAAACTGTGGCGGCACGGTTGATCGCCACCGAATGGATTCCCTCGCTGAACTTGATTCGCGGCTTCACCTGGATGGGAGCCATCATCGGGTTGGCAGTGGGGTATAGCGTTTTTTCATCGCGAAGGGCGCGCTGGCTTTCCTTCTTCTTCATGCTGTTCATGCTCCCACTGCAATGGACGCTGGTCATCGAAGGTCCCGTCGCGTTGGAGGAAAAATTATCCAGCGTTGGCGGGAGGCTGATCCTTTCATTCTCCGATTTTTTCGCACGACGACCGGTGGAAGACCCACTGTTTTTCCTCTCGTTGATGTCTGTCGCGTTTTGGGTCTTGAGCGCGTCCGCAGGATACCGGTTGACGCGGCACCAGAACTTCCTTACAGTGACGGTACCGTCCATGATCGGAATTCTGGTCATACAAAGTTATGACAATACCGTTCGGGGTCGTATCTGGATATTGGCATTTTTTATCCTTCTTGCACTGTTGCTCCTGGGGCAGATGACTTTTCTCGAAGAGCAAAAACGCTGGAAGGAGAAACGCATCTTCCTTTCACCGGAAAACGGTCTCGACCTGACGAGCGGCATGGCGATTGCGGCTGGATTGCTCATCTTCACCGCCTGGACGGTCTCTCCCTCATTTATAAAGATCGAGACCGCGCGGCAGACGTGGAACCGCCTCACCAAACCGTGGACGGAGTTTACACAGCGATTCGAAAACGCCGTCAGCGCGCTCGAAGCGCGAGGCGGCGGCTCGGCGGGCACCGAGTTTTACGGCTCGCAACTGGAACTCGGTTTGGGTTTCTCGCTTTCTGAGGCAGTGATGTTCACCGTGGATGCGCCTGAGTTACCAGTAAGTTTGACACCTCCTCGTTATTATTGGCGCGGTAGAGTCTACGATCAATTCATAGACGGACGTTGGACGACCACCGGAACCCAACGGGAAGAATTTTCTCCCGATGCGCCATTGCCATTCGAATTGGAGGAGGAATTCTCAACACGTTTCGTTTTCAGTGTCGGCGAGCAACCGATCTCATTGCTCTATGCGCCCGCGCAAGCGATCTGGGTCAGCCGGCCCGGATCGATGGTCAGTGTGCCGGGCGGAAGCGAGGACGATGTTCTTTCGTGGAGTGCCTCGCCGGGGTTGTTGCCCGGAGAGGTTTACCAGGTGGAAGTCGTGCTGAGCAACCCGAACATCGAGCAGTTGCGCGCGGCCGGGACGGCGTATCCGCAGTGGGTGGTTGAACGGTACCTGCAACTTCCGGAGGATGTTTCGCCGCGCATTCGCGCGCTGGCGCAGGAGATCACGGCTGACGCGGAAACTCCATTCGATAAAGCGAGCGCGATCACGCGTTACCTCCGCGAGAATATCGAGTATGCGCCCTCGGTACCGGAAGCGCCATTCAATACCGACCCGCTCGAATGGATCCTGTTCGAGCACAAGCAAGCCTATTGCGTATATTACGCCAGCCTCGAGATCATCATGTTGCGTTCGTTGGGCATCCCGGCGCGCATGGCTGTGGGATTCGCCCAAGGCGAGGAATCACGGACAGGTTTGCCGGAAGAAGCGGAAGAAGAGATCAACACGTTCACCGTGCAAAAGCGGAACGCTCACGCCTGGCCCGAAGTTTATTTCCCCGGCGTGGGCTGGGTGGAGTTCGAACCCACAGGCAATCAGGATCCGCTCGACCGTCCGTTAGCGCCGCGTGATGCCCTACCTTCCTCCGGCTTACTTATTCCTGACAATGTTATCTCCGAACAGGATAATGAAAGTCTGCGCGACCAAAGCCTGCCGGAGGAGGGAGATGAAGTGCCGGTCGAGACCATCGCTCCGCGTTCGCCCCTCGTTTATGCGATTCCGATCCTCCTCACCCTCTTTGCTCTCGCCGTTTTCCTAAGTCGCCGTTACTCACTTCCGACGCGGCTTCCTTCGATGATTCGCGCTTCGATCGAACGCGGAGGCACTGAAACGCCGGGCTGGCTTTTATATTGGGAACATTGGGTGAATCTGACGGCAATCGAACGGGCATTTGAAAGTGTCAATTTTGGCTTGCGTCAGTTGAAAGACCCCTGCCCCGTTCATGCCACACCCGCGGAACGCGCCGACAAACTTGCAAACATTCTGCCTGAAGCCGCGTCGAGCGTTAAAATACTTCTGGACGAACATCAAACATCCCTTTATACTTCCAGAACGGCGGACGTACGGCAAGCGAGACGCGCGGCGATAACGCTCCGCTTTCAAGTCATTCTCGCCCGCATCCGTCACTTTTGGACCGGCAAATACTCGCCCCGACTTTGACTTTACAGCGCAGGGTAAGGCAGACGTTAGAGAACGTCTGCCTACACCATAGCGTCGGGCTTTGCGCTGTAATCCTGATAAGCAAACCATTAAGGACTCTTCATGGCAACCACGGCAAGGACCAAAGCCATCTCCATCAACGACCAGCTTGTGGCGGTCACCAAACAAGCCACCAATCTGCGAAACTCACTGGATGCCGCCAAATCACCGGAAGCCATTGAAGGACTGAAAAATCTCGAGGGCTCGCTGGGTCGCATCAGCGAAGTGCTCGTACCATACGAACAGCGGTATAGCCACCTGCAAGCGTTGGCGGGAATCGGGCAGGTCGTCAATTCCACACTCGAAGTAGACGAAGTTTTGCAGATCGTGATGGACACCATCGTCCGCCTGACCGAGGCGGAGCGCGGCTTCCTCATGCTGCGCGACGAACGCGGGGAAATGGCAATTCGCATCGCGCGGAATTGGGAGCGAGAGTCTATCAACGAGAACGAATTCGCCATCAGTAAAACCATCGTGCAACGCGTCATTCAGGCGAACGAAGCCGTGCTCACCACGAACGCTCTCGAAGACCAACGCTTCAGCGGACAGGAAAGCATCATCGCCTTCAACCTGCGTTCGATCCTGTGTGTGCCGCTCATGGTGAAGACGGAACTCATCGGCGTGATCTACACCGACAATCGCATCCGCACGGGAATCTTCTCCGAATCGGACCGCGACCTTTTGATCGCGTTCGCCAACCAAGCCGCGGTTGCCATTGAGAACGCGCGCTTGTTCTCGTCGCTCAAGCGCACACTCGCGGAAGTGACCGAACTCAAGAACCTCATGGACGATGTGTTCGCGTCCATCGTTTCAGGCGTGATCACGGCTGACGTACAGGACCAGATCACCCTGTGTAATCGAGCCGCCGCGTCCATTTTGGGGCAAGCCTCCGCAGAGATCGTCGGGCGGAAGATCGAAGAAGTCATCCCCACGTTTGCGAGCAACATCATCCCGCATCTTGAAACGGTGCGAAAAAGCGACAAGCCGGTCATCGGGCTTGAACTTAGCCAAACGTTTGCAGAGGGCGGCAACATTGACTGGCGCATGAATCTATCGCCCTTGAAAGATGCGGGGCAAAAAACGCAGGGCGTGGCAATCGTGTTGGACGACCTGACGGAGCGCAAAAAACTCGAGGCGCAACGCGGACTGTTACAACGCATGGTGTCGCCGGCCGTGCTCGATCAGCTTGACCCGAACACGTTACAGGTTGGCGGGAAGCAGGTTTTTATCACCGTATTATTCGCGGATGTGCGCGGCTTCACCTCGTACAGCGAGAAACATTCGCCGGAAGAATTGGTGGCAGTGTTGAATCAATATCTCGCCGCCGCGGCGGAGGCGGTGCTGGCGCAAGAAGGGACTGTAGATAAATTCCTTGGCGACGCGGTGATGGCGTGGTACAACGCGCCGATCCTGCAACCTGACCACACACTGCGCGCGGTAAAGTCCGCGCTGGCGATTCGCGAGGCGATTTCAAAATTACATTCTGAACTGCCTAAAGAGGCGCATCTCGATTTCGGCGTGGGCATTCATTATGGCGAAGCCGTGCTTGGCTGGATCGGCACTGAAAAGCGACTCGAGTTCACCTCGCTCGGCGACAGCGTGAACACCACCAAACGCATTCAGGAAAACTCGGCGAAGAACCAGATCCTCATCAGTAAAGAGGCATACGAACGCGTGAAAGACGAAGTGGATGCAAAACCCTTCGCGCCGCTGACGGTGAAAGGCAAAACGCAACCGCTGGATGTGTATGAGGTGATGGGGTTGAAGTAGAACAATTTACGATTAATGCTCTTCGATTTACGCAATACTTTATAAAATATGTACTGCGTAATTGTTTAATCCCAGACTCGTGATACGAACTTGCCCAACTGCTCCAACCCCTTTTCAACCAAACCGGTATTGATAAATTCATTAACCGTATGCGCGCCTCCGCCGGTTGTGATTCCCAGCACGAGCGCGGGGTAGCCGCGACTCAGCGGAATGTTCGCATCCGTCGAGCCTGATGCGAGCGCGGACTCCAACCCCTGCTCGCGGGCACACTCTTGAGCAAGTTTTATCAAGGGATGATTCGCAGAGATTTCACCTGCGGGGCGTTGCCCAATAACTTCCGCTTCATATTTGACATCGGGTTTGTTTGCTTCACGGATCATTTTTTCCACATTTGAAATCAACTCGAGCAACGCATCCTGTCCCTCTGAGCGCAAGTCCAATTCCAGCGAAGCTTCCGACGCGATCACATTGACTGAAGTCCCGCCTGAAATTTTTCCAACATTCATTGTCGTGCGCGGTTGCTCAGGGAGTTTCATCGAAGTCAACTCGACGACAAGTTTCGACAATTCATGGATCGCGGACGGTTTGCCGTAATCCGACCAGGAATGTCCGCCCGTAGTTTTTGCATTGACGCGATACCGCTTCACGCCTGTGCCGCGATGATAAATGTTGCCCAACGCCATCCCTTCGAGTACGAGATAGGCTTGAACCTCTGAGCCAAATCGGTCAACCACGGCTTTCATGCCGCGCAGATCGCCAAGTCCCTCTTCGCAGACGTTTGCCACAAACCAGACATCACGACTCCCCTTTCCCTTTGGGAGAGGGGTTGGGGGTGAGGTCCGCAACCCCCATAACACCCCGAACAACGCGGCAACTCCAAGCGAATTATCGCCAATGCCGGGACCGAACACCTTGTCTCCTTCGCGCCGAATCGAAAGATCGGTCTCAATTGGAAACACCGTATCCAAATGAGCAGAGATAATTAGCGGATTTGCGCCCGCTCGCGCATCACTTTCTATTTTGCACTTGCCATACACATTTCCAACCTCATCGATTTTCACTTCCTCCAATCCCTCTTTCGCGAACAATCCGCGCACGAACTCCGCTCGCTTCCGCTCCGCAAACGTCGGCGCGGGGATTTGCTGAATTTGAATCGCCAAATCAATCACACGTTCTGCAATGTTCAATCTCAAATCTCCAGTCTCGAATTCTCAATTACCAATTACCACTTTCCACTTTCCACGTACTGTCTCCCTCACACATCCCTCGCCATTCCCATCACCGCGTTCAAACGCGCCTCCGCCAAGCCCGGTAAAACTTCGAGCGGATAGAACGCGCCGGTGCCTTCCAACTTCAACGAAGCGGATACGCTTCCGTAAAACACACCCTCCAGCGGGTCATAATTTTTACAATAGCCTGCGAGAAAACCGCCGTCGAACTCGTAGCCTGCCCCGGTGGGGTCGGCGATCCGCGCGGGATAGGCGGGGATCTCCACTTTGCGTTTCGTGCCAGCCATGTAAAGCAACTGTCCCTGCGCACCGCATTTGACCACCACATACTCACAACCATACAGCGCGAGAGCTTCCGCCATTTCCCAAAGATCATGAGTCTCTCCCCAGAAAAGATTTCGCAATTCCTCCTCCGAAAGCAGTAACGCGGTCACACCGTTCAACAATGCCGGCAGTTCGCGCCGCGCTTTGGGCGTCATGGTTGCAAGAGCAGGGTCGAGAATGAACGTATGCGCATTGCCGCGATTCAAACCCGCGATCAACTGATTCTGCGCGGAAAGCTCCATCGGGCAGATCAACGCGGCGCGCGCCGAGAGGTATTCTTCGGGAATATCCGTGACCAATAATTTCCTCGCCTCTTGCGGCTCGCGATCCTCGGGGGATTGATACCCCAGCAGGGATTTGGGAAACGTCATGCCGCGGCGTGCAAATTGCGTGATCGGATTCGCATTGTTCGTTTCGAAATGTTCGTTGTAAGAGATGAACTCGCGCACATCCAACGGTTGCGGAAGGAGTTTGATACCGCTCGTGTCGAGTCCGCGTGACTTGCATTCGTTGAGCCACGCGCGCGGATAATCATCCCCCACGCGTCCTACCAGACCGATACCTGATTCCCACACCTTCAGCCCCGCCGCCGCGTACAGCAGACTGCCGCCCGGCACATCCAGTCTCGGCTGCCCTGCGGCAGGCAGGAGAAATTCGCGCGTGAGATTTCCAAAGATAAGAAATTGCGGAGGCATGGTAGGCAATTATAAGAGAGAATAATGCTGAGAAAAGATTAAAGACCTCATGCTACCTGTCTTCCTCAAAGTCAGGAATTATTAACGCGAAGGTCGCGAAAAAAAAAACGAATGGCGCGAACTCTTTTACCTTCGCGAAATTCGCCCTGTTCGCGTCATTCGCGTTACAGCCCGGTCGAGCAAGTAGAGACTCGTCGAGCGTTTTTGAGAAAACCATACCTCTTGCGAAGGTCTCTGTCACCGAGATCACAAAAAAATCCGCCTTGCGGCGGATTCGAATCTACTCCATCAAAGGGCGCGGCTTCGACTCGGACGGCGCTAGCTGATGCACCGGCAACAAGAAGGTGAATGTGCTTCCCTTGCCCACTTCGCTTTCCGCCCAAATGCGCCCGCCGTGCAGTTCGATCATCCCTTTTGCCACGGCAAGCCCAAGCCCCATTCCGGTGACGCGACGCGTGAGATGACTCTCCACCTGGAAGAATCGCTCGAAGACGCGCGGCAGGTCGCGCGCAGGGATTCCAATCCCCGTGTCTTCGACGGATACTTTGAGATAACCCGATTCCTCCCCAGCACGGATGGTAACGCGCCCGCCCGGATCGGTGAACTGAAGTGCGTTCTTCACGAGGTTACTCAACGCGATATTGATCTTGACGCCGTCCGCGTCCGTGTAAAGCGGCGAGTCGGTCTTTTCGACCGAAAGTGTAACACCCTCCGATTTCGCCTCCTCTTGAAAGGTAAGCGCCACATCGTCCACAATTCTCGCCAGCGATACCTGATTGCTCCTCACGCGCGCGGAACCTTTGTGATAATTGTCCACATCGGCGAGGTTTTCGACGATCTCTTTCAACTTTGTGGCATTGCGAATGATCGTATCCAATTGCTCGGCGTATTGTTCGCCCACGAGTTCGCGCAAAAACGTGGCGTGACCGAGGATCAAGCCGAGAGGTGTGCGAAGCTCGTGAGAGGTGATGGCGATAAAGTCCGTTTTGAGGCGTTCGAGTTCCGCCATTTCGATGCGCGTCGCTTTAACCTCCCGCCGCAGGTTGTCGTTCTGCATCGCCTGCGCGGCAAGCGCGCCAAGCGTGGCAAGGATCGTCAGATCCTCTTCGGTATAATGTGCGTCGTCTTTTTTGTTGATCGTTTCTAGCACGCCGATCACTTCGCCGCGCGTGATCAACGGGACGGCGGCCAGCGACCGGGTTTCATACTGTGAGATGCGGTCCGGCACTTTAAAGTGACGCTGGTCGATTCTCGTATCCTGTATAATCAACGGCTGACCATGGCGAAAGACCCAGCCTGCCGCGCTGCCGTCCACCGGAACACCCACCGGGCGAAGCGCTTCACGATGGATCCACGCCATGGAGAGAAACCGAAGTTCTTTCGCCTCCACTTCGTACTCGAGAACGGATGCGAACTCGCTGTTGGTCATCTCGCTGGCTTCGGTGATAACGGTTTGCAGGAATGATTCAATATCCGGCGCTGTTGTCAGACCCCGCACCACTTCAAGCAGGCGTTCCAGATGGTCGATCCGCTCGTTGGCTGCCATTGCTCGAATTATACAGCACGGTTTTGGCAGACGCATATTTGTTTCGTTGAAGATTCATCCAGTTCTTGAGGCAGGCACAATGCCTCAAGGCAGGCGACCGTTCGAATGGCTTGGCAGACCGTGTCGCCAAACCGTTCGAGAAGTACGAATAGTTATTTACTGTTTACTCAAGGAGATTTGATCCATGGCTCAGAAAAAAGTACGTGTGGCGATCATCGGCGTGGGGAACTGCGCCTCCTCGCTCGTGCAAGGCGTTCAATTCTACAAAAACGCCAAAAAGGACGAGGTCATCCCCGGCATCATGCATACCCAGCTTGCCGATTATCACGTGCGGGATATCGAATTCACTCTTGGCATCGACGTGAACGCCACCAAGGTCGGCAAAGATTTGTCAGAGGCGATCTTCGCCGCACCGAATAACACCTACAAATTCGCGGACGTTTCCAAGCTCAACGCCCCTGTCGTGCGCGGCATGACCCACGACGGGCTGGGCAAATACCTGAGCGGCATGATCCAAAAAGCGCCCGGTTCCACCGCGGACATCGTCAAACTCCTGCGCGACACTAAAACGGATGTGGTCATCAACTTCCTGCCCGTCGGTTCGGAGATGGCGACCAAATGGTACGTGGAACAGGTCATCGAAGCGGGTTGCGCGTTCGTGAACGGAATCCCTGTTTTCATTGCGTCCTCCGAATACTGGGGTAAACGCTTCGCAGATGCGGGTTTGCCCATTCTTGGCGACGATGTGAAGAGCCAGGTCGGCGCGACCATTTTGCATCGTCAACTCGCAACATTGTTCGTGGACCGCGGCGTGAAGATCGACCGCACGTATCAACTCAACTTCGGCGGTAACACAGATTTCCTCAACATGCTCGAACGCGAACGACTCGAAAGCAAAAAGATCTCAAAGACCAACGCGGTCACCAGCATGATTCCCTATGAACTCCACCCGGACAACGTGCACGTCGGTCCGAGCGATCATGTGCCGTGGCTCACCGACCGCAAGTGGGCGTACATCCGCATGGAGGGCACAACGTTTGGCAATGTGCCGCTCAACGTGGAAGTCAAACTCGAAGTGTGGGATAGCCCCAACTCGGCTGGCGTGATGATCGACGCGATCCGCTGTGCGAAACTCGCCCTCGACCGCGAACTGGCGGGTCCCATCATTGGACCGTCATCCTATTTCTTCAAGACTCCACCCAAACAATTCCGCGATGAGATCGCCAAACAAAAAGTGGATGATTTTATTTCGGGAAAAAGTGAAGAGTAAAAATTATTGCGTACTGCGTACTACGCAATACGAAGTACGCAGTACTGATAACTGCTCACTGATCACTCCTTCGATGACATCCCGATTCTTCCTCTTATTCAGCCTGCTCGCCGTTCTTTTAGCCTCGTGCGCGCCCTCTGCCCCCGCGTCTCCCACCATTGACGTGAACGCGCTTTCCACACAGGCGTTTCAAACCGCGCTGGCAGGACTCCAGCCCACGCAGACTCCGCTTCCCACGGAGACGCCAGTTCCCCCCCCGACCGCGATCCGCACGCCGCCCGCGCTTCCGTCAACTTTTGTTGCGAGTCAATTGAATCCGTTGGATACACCGCACACCTACATCCAGGACTCGTGCGAATACCTGCTCAACAAATGGAGTTCGACCAACGCCGCGCCCGGGACGGTCGTCATGGTCATCATGTTCCATGGCGTCAACAAAGATTCAGCGGGTGACGCGAACGACATCCTCGACTCCGATTTCAAGCGGATGATGAACGATCTCAAAGAGCAGGGATTCGAAGCCATCAACGCCAACCAAATGGCGGACTTCATGGATCACAACGCGAAGATTCCCCAACGATCAGTCCTGCTCATTGCAGACGACCGCCATCAAGGCGAATACTTCAACGATCATTTCCGTCCGTTCTATGAAAAGTTCGGCTGGCACGTGGTCAATGGCTGGATCAGTTTAGAGGATGGACCTCGCGCGCTGAGTCTCGATGCCAACATGGCTCTCGAAGCCGAGGGTTGGGTGGATCATCAATCGCACGGCTACATTCACAACATCAACATGAGCGACGACTCCACTGACGAATTTATCCGAACGGAATTCGAGAAATCCATCGCGGACCTGCAAACCAACTTCAACAAAACACCGGTTGCCGTCATCTGGCCCGGCGGCGGATTCGGAGTCCGCCCTGTGCAGATCGCACGGGAGTATGGTTATCGTCTCGGTTTCACCATCAACCCGCGCGGACCGGTGATGTACAACTGGATTCCACTTGCAGATCAAAGTGACCCTGCTCGTCCGGCGTATTTGCCCGAGGGCTACGTCAACGACCCGCGAATGGTCATTCCTCGTTACTGGCCCTATCAAGTGACTTCGAACATCGATATCGTCCGGCAGATCGGCAACGAAGCCGCCGCATATGCGGAACAGAACAAAGCCATCGAACTCGAATACTACGACATCCTCTGCGCACCGACGTATGGGGCAATTCCCTGACATGTCATTGCGAGGACATCCTGAGCGAAGCATAGCGAAGTCGAAGGATCGCCCGAAGCAATCTCACTCACGTGGTTGGAGATTGCTTCTCGAAGACTCGCAATGACACTTGATTAGTATGAACTCCTCCGAATTCAACGCCTACAAAACCCGCTACCGTTCCGCGATTCGCAGTGTGCTGGCCGACTCTGAAAAAGGTCGCCTCGACGAAGCGGGCTTCCCCGCGTATTCGCATCCCAACCCGATCATCAACTGGTTGTTCTGGCAGCGCTTGCGCACTGCGATGAACCACATCGAACGATCCGCACCATACGAAAACATTCTCGACTTTGGCTGTGGAAGCGGTGTGATGCTCCCGTTTCTTGCGGGTCAAAGCAAACATGTCATAGCAATCGACGTTGACCTGCTCCCTCTCGAAAAAGTGAAACAGCATATTCCTCTCGCCGCGAACGTGCGCGTGCTGGATGCGAATCAAACCCCAATTGCAAATCTCCCCCCAAGGTCATTCGACCTGATCAACGCCCTCGATGTTCTCGAACACGTGGATGATCTGCCGCGCACACTTTCACAGCTGATGAATCTCCTCAAGCCGAACGGTCAACTTGTTGTATCAGGTCCGACTGAAAATATTTTGTACCAGATCGGTCGCAAACTTGCGGGTTCCGAATATTCAGGTGCGTATCACGAGCGCGGCATCGCCGAGATCAAGCGTGAACTCCGTCGCAGCGCGCGCATCGAACATATCGCAACTCTTTATCAACCCATTCCGCTGTTTGAGGTCTTTGCCGCCCGCCTGTAAAGGCACAGCGAGACGATTCATCGTCATAATTTTTTCGATTTTTCGCTGTGCCCTTACGCACACAAATATTCATTTTCAAATCATAGTGGGGATGTATACTTAACTCATGCAAGCCCAGCCGTACATTCCGGGGACAAAGCCAGCGGATGCGGGTCCGCTTTCGCGATTCATTCCTCCGCTCGAAGAGGGAGTGATCTCCCGCTGGCTTCCGCTTCACGCGCCTATGGGAAGCTGGCTCCTCGACCCGTTCGGATTCTCCCCCCGACTCGTCCTCGAAGCCGCGCGCGCGGGCTACCGTGTTCTTGTCACTGTGAACAATCCCATCACGCGCTTCCTGCTGGAGATCTCAGCCAATCCTCCGTCTGAAACCGACTTCAAAGCCGCGCTGGCTGAACTCGAAACCGCAAAAAAAGGTGACGAGCGACTCGGCGCGCATTTGCAGTCCCTTTATCAAACGACATGTGAAAAATGCAATCGTGAAATTCAAGCGGATTATTTTTTATGGCGCAAAGAAGAGGACGCGCCATACGCCCGCGTGTACACCTGTCCGCATTGCGAAGACTCAGGCGAGCGCGTTGCAACTCAACAGGATATTGACCGCGCCAAACAGATCGCCGCGACAGACGGTCTGCACCGTTCGCGCGCGTTCGAACGCGTGGCAAAACTCGATGACGATGACCGCGTCTACGCGGAAGAGGCAATTCAACATTACCTGCCGCGCCCGTTGTATTTTCTAACGACAGTCATCAATCGCATCGACGGGTTGAATCTCACTCCCGAACGCAAGCGCGCCTTGAGCGCGTTGATCCTCGTCGCGTGCGACGCGGGCAACACGTTGTGGGATCATCCGCCCACGAGGCCGCGCCCCAAACAACTCAATGTTCCGAGTCAATTTCGCGAGCACAACTTGTGGACTCAGCTGGAGCGTGGATTAAGTCTCTGGACTGAATCAGGCTCTCCCGTCGTCGTCGAAGCGTGGCCCCGAAAAATTCCAGAAAGTGGCGGAGTGTGCATCTACGAAGGTCGTCTCAAAGAGTTGGCGCATGAAGTCAAAAAAGAAATTCCTATCGCGGCGGTGATCGGTTCACTGCCGCGTCCGAATCAAGCGTTTTGGACTCTCTCCGCGTTGTGGGCGGGATGGTTGTGGGGGCGCGAAGCGGTGGAACCTTACAAGGTTGCGTTGCGTCGTAGGCGGTATGACTGGGCATGGAACGCAACGGCATTGCACGCCGCATTCGCGCATTTGTTTGAACTTTTGCCGCTCGGCACACCGTTCTTTGGATTCCTGCCTGAACCAGAGCCGCCCTTTCTCACCTCAGCGCTGACCGCAGCCAGCGCGGCAGGATTCGATTTGAACAGCATTGCCTTGCGAACCGAACATGACCCGATTCAAATTTTGTGGAATCGAGGAGAACACCTGAAGCGTGAAGCCAATGACCCTGATATTTCTGTTGTGCGTGAAGCGATTCATTCGCATCTCGTCGAACGCGGCGAACCAGCAAGTTATTTGCACGTTCACGCGGCAGGGTTGATCGCGCTGGCGGAGGCTCATGCGTTGAAAAATAAAACGCAGGAATTCGACGAAGCCATGCGCGCGACAAATGCCTTGATTCAATCCGCGTTATCGGAGGATGAACGTTTTGTTCATTATTCAACCGGCGAAAGTGTAGAAACGGGATTTTGGAGCGCGGACTTTAGTTCGCTTGCCAAAAGCGGTGCGGACTTAAGTCCGCACTCCGGAGATTCACTCGCAGACCGCGTGGAGGTTGCCATCGTCACCTTCCTGCAAAAGAATCCCAATAGCATTTATCTTGAAATCGAGGATGATCTGTATCCGCAATTCCCCGGTTTGCTCACGCCTTCCAAAGCGATGATCTATGCGGTGCTAGACTCATACGCTGAGCGCGAAGGCGCCTCGTTGAAATTGCGCGCGGAGGATGTCGCGTCTGCGCGGCGGAACGAACGCGACACGATCATCCCGATGCTAGAACTCGTGGGAAAGCGGCTGGGATATTCAACAAGCCTTGTGGACAAAAATCACGTGTGGGAGGAAAACAATTCCATCCAGTTTGCGTTTTACGTGCTCGCTTCCGCGCTCGTCGGGCGGGCGGTCGCCGAAACACCCTATTCGCCCGAGCAGACCATCCTCGTCATCCCCGGCGGGCGCGCATCGCTGATCGCGTACAAGGCAAGCCGCGACCCCGCACTCGCGGCTCGATTGAAGAATTATCGGTTGTTAAAATATCGCTTGTTGCGAAACATGCTTGAGATCCCGGTATTGACGCGTGAGACGTTCGAGGAACAAATTGCCAGCGACCCGCTTGAAAAATCCAAATCACAGATGATCATGTTTTGATTCCGCGTAGTGGACGTTCTCTAACGTCCACTACAAAAGCGACGTTAGAGAACGTCGCCTAAACCAGAGTTATTGAATGCTAAAAAAATTTCTCCTACTCCTCTTAATTCTCCTGACTGCTTGTGTGACCGTTTCAGAAGAGACCACGCCAACGGATGTGCCGATTCTTTTCGTGACGTCTACCCTGCCTCCCACGCGGCAAGGATTAACCGTCCCGACACCGGTTCCACCAACTGCGACGGCGACACTCGACCCTTCGGCTCCCACTCCAACCCCATCCTGCCGGGACAGCGCGGCTTTTATTGAAGATGTGACCTTCCCCGACAACACGAATCTCGAGCAGGGCGTATCGTTTACCAAGACGTGGCGATTGCAAAACTCTGGAACATGCGATTGGATCGGATACACCGTTGCGTTCGACTCCGGCGAACGGATGGACGCACCCGAATCCGTTGCAGTGCCCGAAACTGCCGCAGGCTCCACCGTGGATGTTTCTGTTGACCTTATCGCGCCGACGATTGACGGGCAATATCTCGGCAGTTTTGAGTTGCGGAACGAGCGCGGCGATACTGTGCCCATCGGCATCGAAAATACATTCTGGGTGAAGATCGTCGTTGGCGAAACCGCTGTGCTGGTTGGCACGACGAATTGTTACTACACAACGAACCCCGATTATGTCCAGCAATTGATCGAACTGATCAACCAAGCGCGCGCGGATGTGGGCCGCGCCGCGCTGACGGTGAATCCGCAACTGACTGCCGCCGCGCAAGGTCACAGCCTCGACATGGCGTGCAATGATTTCCTCAAACACAGCGGCTCAGACGAGACATGGACTGGCGACCGCTTGATTCGGGCAGGGTACACGTCCACGTATTATCTCGAAGTCCTTGCCATAGGTTTGCCCGGCGATGCAATGAACCAATGGAAGGTTGATCCCATCAGTTGGGACTCCATTCTCAATTCACGCGTCAACGAGATCGGTGTGGGTTATGTGTTTGTGAGAACGAGCAGTTATGGAGGGTATTGGACGGTCAACATGGGGAGACCGTAAGAAGAATATCTGTTGCATCCGCAGTTGAACTGCGGATGCAACAGAAGGAGACCCTATTAGGGTGGCGAAAGCTTGCCATTTTTTGAGACAACTTATTCATCGTACAACAACAGGCTTTGGAAGCTTAATCGTCCCAACGTTTGTTTACGGCTTACCCCTTGACACTGCTACTCATCGGTAGCCTACCGTCTTATCGAGCAACTGTGCTTTCAAGGTGTGCAGTATTGTGTAATCTGCTTTGTCTCCTTCCTTTAGGGTCATTGCTCCTTTCCAAATAGTATCAAAATAATCTTGGAAAATTGCAACGATTTTCGGATGTTTTATCGCTATCCGACGTTCTCTTTCCGTAGGTAGATAAGGCGCGCGGTAGAAACCAATAATGACTTCTTCAGAGTCTACAATCATGAACGAGAAGAGGGGCGGCAGGGACTGTCGTGCATAAGTGTAGTATTTGAGGTTGTAGTGTCAACCTCCCAATATTAGTGCCACTTGAAAGTAGAAAAATCAGGCGTTTTG